>NZ_JBFULH010000020.1:0-29600 GCF_056400445.1 Pseudomonas sp. P5_B2
GCAAAAGAGGCACGATGGGGTAGGGTTGTGGTCGAACCGATGAACTCAAGTGATTGAAAGGATATCGCCATGCTGGACTGGAAGAACCGCGCGGGTAGCGCGCCTGAACGTGCTGCTGCACCTGAATCGGCCACCCGCAGTTACTTTGGTGGTCTGCTGTTCAGCCGGGCGCTGGCCACGCTGATCGGCCTTTATCTGCTGGTTGCGATTGCCTTGGGTTGGTATTGGAGTACAGAGCCTGCACTGTTCCCGGTCCAGCAAAATGCCCAGGTCGCTGCCGAAAAAGAAGGCAAGCAAATGGTCATCGGCTACACCACGGTGGAAACCCTCAAGACCGTCGCCGGGACGTTGCTGACTAAACCGGGTGGCTATATTTCCAACGACCGTTTCCCGCCGGGCCTGTGGATGGACAACATGCCGAGCTGGGAATATGGCGTTCTGGTCCAGGTCCGCGACCTGAGCCGTGCCCTGCGTAAAGACTTCGCCCGCTCCCAGTCGCAATCGGCCGAAGACGCCGATCTGGCCAAGGCCGAACCGCGTTTCAACTTCGACAACAAAAGCTGGGTGCTGCCTTCCAGTGAGTCCGAGTATCAGGAAGGCATCAATTCTCTGAGCCGCTATCAGGCGCGTTTGTCCGATCCGAACCAGAAAAGCGCGCTGTTCTACGCCCGCGCCGACAACCTGAACAACTGGTTGGGTGACGTGGGCACCCGATTGGGTTCGCTGTCACAACGCCTGTCAGCCAGCGTCGGCCGGGTCAAACTCAACACCTCGCTGAAAACCGAAGTCCTCGCACCGGGGCAAGTGCCACAGGTCGATGAAGAAATCGTCGAGACCCCGTGGATGCAGATCGACAACGTGTTCTACGAAGCACGTGGTCAGGCCTGGGCACTGTCCCATCTGTTGCGCGCCATTGAAGTCGATTTTGCCGATGTATTGGCCAAGAAAAATGCCACGGTCAGCGTGCGTCAGATCATTCGTGAGCTTGAAGCCTCGCAAGAGGCGGTCTGGAGTCCGATGATCCTCAATGGCAGCGGCTTCGGCGTACTGGCTAACCACTCGCTGGTCATGGCCAACTACATTTCCCGGGCCAACGCCGCCGTGATCGATCTGCGTCAATTGCTCAATCAAGGCTGATTTATGGTCGACGACACCAAAGAGGCCGCCCATCGCGCGGCCTCGGATGCCGAACAGATCGCCTGGGTCGACGAACAGGACAACCTGCTCGGCGCCCTGGTCCGTTCCGACTTGCGTGAACGCGGGCTGATCGGGCGCGGCACCTACATCATGCTGTTCAACTCGGCCGGTGAACTGTGCGTGCACCGACGAACCCTGAGCAAAGCCATTTATCCGGGGTATTGGGATGTGGCGGCGGGGGGCATGGTGCTCGCCAGCGAAACCTACACCGAGTCGGCCGCCCGTGAGCTCGAAGAAGAGCTGGGTGTGAGCGGTGTGGAACTGACCGCTCATGATCACTTCTTCTTTGAAGACACAGGCAACCGGCTCTGGTGTTCGGCGTTTTCAGCAGTGTGGGACGGGCCATTGATCCTGCAGCCGGAAGAAGTGCTCGAAGCGCGCTTCATCCCCATCGATCAGGTCATGCTGGAAATCCAGCAAAAGCCTTATTGCCCGGACTCTCTGGCCGCGTTGAAGCGCTATCTGCGCGCTCAACGGGATGACGTCGCAAAAGAGCTATAAATTGGCGCCGATTGGCTCTTAGCAAGTCGGCTTTTTGCCGTTACACTGCGCGACCTTTTCAAACTGAACCAGCGTGCCCGGTTCAGTAGCGCTGCCCCTGCCTGAGTGGGGCTTCGCGGTCGATGGCCACTTCCCGAGTTGCCGCGACCAGTCTTTGTCCTCACAAGAGGATTGCCGGTGGCCAAAAAAGCCGCATCCTTCGCCGCCCTTGGTGGCCTGGTATTTTCCACCGACGCAGGTCGTCATTGCCCGGAATGCAGTAAACCGGTAGACGCCTGTATCTGCAAACTGACCGTTATCCCGGCCGGCGACGGCATCGCTCGCGTGCGTCGCGAAAGCAAGGGCCGTGGCGGCAAGACGGTGACCACCATCACCGGCGTGCCGTTGGCTGAAGACGCGCTCAAGGAACTGGCCACTACGTTGAAGAAGCGTTGTGGCACGGGTGGGGCGTTGAAAGACGGAATCATCGAAATCCAGGGTGATCATGTCGAGCTACTCTTGGGCGAGCTGATCAAACTCGGTTTCAAAGCGAAGAAGTCCGGCGGCTAGCAGCCTCTGTGAAAACCACCCTCGGCTTGATCCAGTCCTGGCAGCAGGTCTGGCGTCGTCTACATGGTTTTCACAGAGCCTGTTCTGATCCGGTATCTAAACTCAAACCTGAATGTGCGGTCTATCGCCCTTGCATGCAGGCTAATCGTCATTTTCATTCTTTAGACTGCGCCGGCCTGAACCCAGGCGACGCTCTATGACTTCTTTATAGGGGACTTCAATGTCCGTACGACGCACACGCAAAGACGATGGCAGCCAATGGACAGTTGCGGACAGCCGCAGTGTTTACGGGATTCGCCATTGGGGGGCCGGGTATTTCGCGATCAACGACGCCGGTCGCGTCGAAGTTCGTCCGAACGGTCCGACCAGTTCGCCTATTGATCTGTTCGAGCAAGTCGACCAACTGCGCAAAAGCGGTTTGTCCTTGCCATTGCTGGTGCGTTTCCCGGATATCTTGCAAGACCGTGTGCGTCAGCTGACCGGCGCCTTCGATGCGAACATCGAGCGTCTGGAATACCAGAGCAAGTACACCGCGCTGTACCCGATCAAGGTTAACCAGCAAGAAGCGGTGATCGAAAACATCATCGCCACCCAGGATGTTTCCATCGGTCTGGAAGCCGGGTCCAAGCCTGAGTTGCTCGCCGTTCTGGCATTGGCGCCGAAAGGCGGCACCATCGTCTGCAACGGTTACAAGGACCGTGAGTTCATTCGTTTGGCGCTGATGGGCCAGAAGCTGGGTCACAACGTCTTTATCGTGATCGAGAAAGAATCCGAAGTCGGCCTGGTGATCGAAGAAGCGGCTGCGCTGAAGGTCAAGCCTCAGGTCGGCCTGCGCGTGCGTCTGTCGTCCCTGGCCTCGTCCAAGTGGGCTGACACCGGTGGCGAGAAATCCAAATTCGGTCTGTCGGCGGCGCAATTGCTGTCGGTGGTCGAGCGTTTCCGCGCAGCCGGCCTGGATCAGGGCATTCGCCTGCTGCACTTCCACATGGGCTCGCAGATCGCCAACCTGGCGGACTACCAGCACGGTTTCAAGGAAGCGATTCGTTACTACGGCGAACTGCGCAACCTCGGCCTGCCGGTGGATCACATTGATGTCGGCGGCGGTTTGGGTGTGGACTACGACGGTACGCATTCGCGTAACGCCAGTTCGATCAACTACGACATGGACGATTACGCCGGTGTCGTGGTCGGGATGCTCAAGGAATTCTGCGACGCGCAGAACCTGCCGCACCCGAATATTTTCTCTGAAAGCGGCCGCTCGCTGACCGCTCACCACGCCATGCTGGTGGTGCAAGTCACCGACGTCGAGAAACACAACGACGACGTGCCGAAGATCGACAACAGGGAAGAACTGCCGGAAACCGTACAATGGCTGGTTGACCTGCTGGGCCCGACCGACATCGAGATGGTTACCGAAACGTACTGGCGCGCGACGCACTACATGAGCGACGTGGCTTCCCAGTACGCCGATGGCAAGTTGACCCTGGCGCAAAAAGCCCTGGCCGAACAGTGCTACTTCGCCGTGTGCCGTCGCTTGCACAACTCGTTGAAAGCCCGTCAGCGTTCGCACCGTCAGGTGCTCGACGAACTCAACGACAAACTGGCCGACAAGTACATCTGCAACTTCTCGGTATTCCAGAGCCTGCCGGACACCTGGGCCATCGGCCAGGTCCTGCCGATTCTGCCGCTGCACCGACTCGACGAAGAGCCGCTGCGCCGCGCCGTGCTGCAAGACCTGACCTGCGATTCCGACGGCAAGATCAAGCAATACGTCGACGAGCAGAGCATCGAAACCAGCCTGCCGGTGCATGCTCTGAACGAGGGTGAGGACTACTTGCTGGGGATCTTCCTGGTGGGCGCGTACCAGGAAATTCTTGGCGACATGCACAACCTGTTCGGTGACACCGATTCGGTGAACATCTACCAGAACGCTGACGGCAGCGTGTACCACGCCGGTATCGAAACCCACGACACCATCGAAGACATGCTGCGTTACGTGCACTTGTCGCCGGAAGAGTTGATGACCCACTACCGCGACAAGTGCGCCAGTGCCCGCATCACCGCTGCCGAGCGCACCCAGTTCCTCGACGCGCTGCGTCTGGGCCTGACCCGTTCGTCTTACCTGTCTTCTTGAGGTAAGGCACTGCTCTCATCAGGTTGTCTGAAAATGTTCCGCACGCTGCGGAAATTTCAGATGACCTGGTGAGACGCGTCTTTGTTTTCGAGCGAAATGACTCACATCCACGTCTATCCATGCGATGTGGTCTTCTTTTCGCGTAGGTCATTTCCTAAGTTGTATTTCGGCACTCTACTCGGCCAACTCTCTCGGAGAGAATCCCCGGCCGCCCCTCCTGTAGAGAATCGCCGATGTTCGATCCAGTCAACGAGCCGTCATTTCGTCTGGATGTAGCGGGTCTGCCCGATCCCTTTGAGGTCTTGGCCTTTACCGGTAGTGAAGCGATCAGCGAAACTTTTGAGTTCAACGTGGATGTGCTGATCGATGATCCGACACTGGACCTGGCAAGCTTGTTGTACCGGCCAGCCTTTTTGCATTTCGGGCCGGCGGGCGACGGTATTCACGGGCAGTTGCATGAGCTCGTCCAGACCGGACATGGTGCCACCCCCAGGCTTTGTCGAGTCAGCCTGAGGCCGAAACTGGCGTGCCTCGCCCTGCGGTCCAGCCAGCGAATGTTCAGTGACCGTTCGGTGCCGGACATCCTCGCCCAAGTGCTCAAAGAGCATGGCATTACGGGTAAGCATCGGCGTTTCGAGTTGACCGGCGATTACCTTTCTCGGGATTTCTGCACGCAGTACCAAGAGTCGGATCTGCAATTTTTCCAGCGAGTGTGCGAACAAGAAAGGCTTCACTATCATTTCGAGCACCGCAGGGGCGGTCACTGTCTGGTCATTGGTGACGGGCAGGGACTTGTTCGGTGTGGCGCAGAGATGGTCTTTGCACCCGACACCGGACAACCCGGCGTGCATCAGTTCACACTCCAGGGGCGCGGGCAGGTTGGCGAAGGCCGTACGAACCTTGCGACGCTACGCAGTGGCCAGCAGGTTCCGATGACGGGGCATCCATGCGCTGAGTGGAATCGTCGTTGGCTGCTGACCCATGTCGAGCATCAAGGTGGACAGCTGCCGGAGTTTACGTATGGCAACCAGATCCGCGCGGTGGCCGCGGCGTTGCCTTATGTGACGACGAATCCGATCCTTGGCCCAAGGATGCACAGCCTGCAACGGGCCTGGGTGGTCGAGGTCGATGAGCCTCAACCCGATGTGTCCAGGCCCGTCGCCGTGCAATTTGACTGGCTCTATCAGGGCGAAGGCGCGGCACCCAGCCACTGCTGGTTGTCGATAGCGCGTGATTTGCGCGACGCGCTTGTCCTGCCGTTGAGTGAAGGCATTGAGGTGTTGGTGAGCTTTATTGACGGCGATCCGGATCAACCGCTGATCACTGGGTTTCTTCCTGGTACGCCCGATATCAAGGCGCCAGGCTCGCCCGAGCTGCAACCTGCTGCGGTGGCAGATGACAACGTGTCAATTGACGGATTGTTGCGCATGTTGCGGTCCAGCGAGCCCTTGGTGGTGCTGTGTCTGTTGCCCGGTGGGGGCAGTTTCACTCATTGCACACAAACCCTTTGCACTTGCCGGGCAGCGACGCAGCTTGGCCAGAGCGGTGCCGCATGATCGCCGTTTTGGCTTGCGAAGCAGCCTCGCAATGGCTGTTGCTCGATGCTCCGGGCGAACCTCGGACCACTACGGCGCTGCGGCAGCAATGTGCCAACGTCCGGCAATTCTGGCTGTTTGACAATACCGAATGGCAGCCCTTGAGGGAGCACGGGCCAGTGCTGATCGACCTCAAGGAAAACCCTGCACTGGCCGAACGGTGCCGCCGCGACCCCATCCTCTGGAGCGGGTTGTGGCTGGTCAGTGAGGCATCGCCGTCGCAGTTGCTGGAACATCTGCGACGCATGCTCACCGTCAACGTTGGCCTGCATCACCGCGCCTTGCTGAGTTACTACAACCCCCACACGGCCAGCTACTTTTTCGATGCGTGCGATGCCCAGGAACTGAGTCGCTGGCTCGGTCCGATCAGCCAATTGCGCTGGTTCGGTGGAACCTGGGCTGACCGGGCAATTGGTTGTCAGGGCTGGCAGCGGTTGTTCAATCCGGGGCTTGCGGTCAAACCGCTAGGCATCGAAGAAGACCTCAGTGCGCGTCAGCGCGATGCCTTGCAAACCTGCCTGCTGGAACAACACGCCTGGCGTTGGAGCCAATCAACCGCGAGCGATTACACCCGCTTGTGGTCCCATCTGCTGGAGGGGCTGGCGCTGGGTTTCAGCGAACGACCGGTGCTGGATGACTGGTTATGGCTGCGCTTGCAGTACCCCGGCGCAGTGCCTGAGCAGCCGTTGCCGGGAATCACCCAGCAGGAACGTCTCGATAGCCTGCGCAACCGGTGGCAGAACGATCAACCCTGAACGTGTTGAAGACCCTGACTTCACTTCATCCGGTGAACCAGCCGTCGTTCTTGCGCAAGTACCAGGCGAACGCGCCGAGGGTCAGGCTACGCAACACCATGAACAGCAAAAACGTGATCCACAGTCCATGGTTGCCCAGGCCTTGCAGTGCCCAGGCGAAGGGCAGCAGCAGAATTAAGGTCAACAGCATGCCGTTGCGCATTTCCCGGGCGCGAGTGGCGYCGATGAACAACCCGTCGAGCAGGTAACTCCACACTGCAATCAGCGGCAGCATAGCGAGGTAGGGCAGGTAGATGAACGCGGTGTCGCGCACGCTCGGGATGTCAGTCTGCATTTCGATAAACAGGTGCCCGGCGAACGCAAACAGCACGGCAAAACCCAGGCTCGCCAGCAAGGACCAGCCGCAGGCGACCACCAGTGAGCGCCGCAACGCCACTCGATCACGCGCGCCAATGGCGTGCCCGCACAGGGCTTCCACGGCATGCGCCAAACCGTCCAGTGCGTGCGCCGTCAGCAGCAGGCCGTTAAGTAGGAGTGCGTTAGCGGCAACGGTGGCATCACCGAGTCGCGCGCCCTGCACGGTGATCAGGAAAAACACCGATTGCAGCGCCAGGCTTCGGATGAAAATGTCGCGATTGACCGCCAGCAATGGGCGCCAACTCTGCCACAACGCCAACGCGGCCCAGACGATATGCCCCGGGTACGCACGCAAGGCTTTGCGCGTCAGCAGCAGGCCAATCAGCGCACCGGTCCATTCGGCAATCACCGACGCCCGGGCCGCACCGACCACGCCCCATTCCAACCCGAGGACGAACCACAGGTTCAGCGCGATGTTCACCAGATTGGTGCTCAGCAGGATCGCCAGTGGTGCCCGCGCGTTCTGGGTGCCGAGGAACCAGCCGACCAGGGCATAACTGGCCAGAGCCGCCGGCAGACCGAACAACCGCGTGTGAAAAAACTCGCGGGTCAATTGATCCAGCTCGGCCGAAGGTTGCATGAAGTGCAATGCGACGCCGCTCAACGGAACGCCGACGGCACCAAGGACAATCGCCAGGCCCATGGCCAACAACAAACCTTGCAGCAAGATCTGCCGCAACGCCGCACCATCCCCGCGTCCGGCGGCCTGCGCCGCGAAACCGGTGGTGCCCATGCGCAGAAAACCCATGGCCCAGGCCAGGAGCGTATACAAACTGGCCCCGACCGCGACGGCACCCAACTGATGGGCGTGGGGCAGATGGCCGATGACCGTAGTGTCCACCAGCGCCACCAGCGGTACGGAAATGTTCGACAGAATCATCGGCGCAGCCAGCGCCCAGACCCGACGATGGGTCGGGCGGTCACGCCAGTCGGCAATCAGGTTGGACATGCAGGCTCCTTGGCGAAGCCGGCATTGTAGCGGGAGGCGAGCGCATAGCCAGTGTGGGAGCGAGACCTGCGTGCCGGCGATGGCGGTGTGTCGGTCAACATTTATGGCGAATGTGACGACGCTATCGCGAGCAGGCTCACTCCCACAGGGATTTCGGGTGTTAGTGAATAATCCAGCTCAGCAACCACAGCCCCAGCACCAGCCAGATGATCCCCATGATGATCGACGCATTCATGAAAGCCCGAATCGCCGACCACAAGAGCATCAACCCAAGGATCAGCGCGATGATGCTGATGATCGAAGCGTCCATCCCCAGCGTCCGGGACAAGCCTTCGACAAAGTTGCTGCCGGCATGGCTCAGCAGATTGAACAAGCCACTAAGGGCGTCAACGATAAAACGGATGACTGAACCGAGCGCCTGGCCGAGCCATTCGAAAAAACCTTCTACCTGCATGTCGTTATCGTCCTGATGAAAGTGGTTGAACCTTGGGCCATTGATCGCAGCGGCGAGTTCCCCACAAGCATAGTGGGTTGCATTGCACCTGTGGGGAGCCTGCTCGCGAAAGCGGTTTGCCAGCCAACATCCATGCTGAATTTCAGATCCCAATCGCGAGCAGGCTCGCTCCCACTGGAAAAGCACTCTTGCCATCCCCGGCCAACCCCCCGAAGCTATACGCCTTCAGGAGAGCACGATGAACCTTGTTGAACTGACCGAACGCCTGCACGCCATCCGTGATCGCAATGACTGGCAGCAATTTCACAGCCCGAAAAACCTGACCATGGCCGCCAGCGTGGAAATGTCCGAACTGGTGGAAATTTTCCAGTGGCTGACCGAAGACCAGTCGCGTCAGCTGCCGGCCGACAAGCTCGCCCACGCCGGGCAGGAAATCGGCGATATCGTGCTCTATTTATTGCTGCTGTGCAGCGAGTTGGGGCTGGACATGAATGAAGTCGTGCGCAGCAAACTCGCGGACAGCGAAAAGAGGTTCAGCTAATGAGTGATCGTCATTTCGATCAACTGGCGACACGTTTCGCCGAAAAAATCTACGGTGGGGCCAAAGGCGCGATCCGGCTGGCGGTGCTTCAGGCGGACCTGGCTGAGACCTTGCCGGATCGGCCGCTGCGTGTTCTCGATATTGGCGCCGGTCTGGGCCACATGTCGTTGTGGCTGGCCCAGCGCGGTCATGACGTCACGTTGGCCGAGCCTGCCGAGCCGATGCTCGAAGGCGCTCGCCAACGCTTTGCCGAGGCAGGGCAGAGTGCGACATTCATTCAGGCACCGTGGCAGGAGTTGCTTGGTCAGCTCACCGAGCCCTACGACCTGGTGTTGTGCCATGCCGTGCTGGAATGGCTGGCCGAGCCCCACGCAATCTTGCCGGTTTTGCATCAGCTGACGAAGAAAGACGGCTGGCTGTCGCTGGCCTTCTACAACCGCGATGCGCTGATTTACCGCAACCTGCTCAAGGGCCACTTTCGCAAGATGCGCAAGAACGACATGGCCGGCGAGAAGCAGAGCCTGACCCCGCAACAGCCGCTGGACCCGCGCGAGCTGGCGGTGCAACTCGAAGGCCTGTGGCAGGTCGAAACCCAGAGCGGCGTGCGGGTTTTTCACGACTATATGCCGGTGGAATTCCAGGCCCGCGCCGAGTTGGTGGACTTGCTCGAAATGGAACTGGCCCACCGTCGTCACCCGAGCTTTGCCGGGCTTGGGCGCTATCTGCACTGGATCTGTCGGCCGATCTGAGCGGAACACGAAATGAAAAGTTGTTCAGGGTTACTGGTGATCTGCCTGGGTCTGGTGGCCTGTAAGGGCAGCAACCCGTATGTGGCATCGTCCAACCCGATACCGCCGGCACCAGCCGGCGCCGCGACCACTTTCGATCACAGCGCCTACCCGGCGAAACCGCGTGACTACGGGCTTTATCGCAGCTGGGCGTGGCTCGACGGTGATCTGCCATCGGGCACCAGTTGGGCAGACTCGGCGCAGGTGGCCGAAGTGGTCAGCAATGCGCTCGACCAGCGCGGCTTGCGGCCGAAGCGTGATGACCGTCCGGCAGACCTGTTTATCAGCGCCAACCTGCACCTGGAAACCCGCATGCGTCAGCAGGACGACTACGGTTATTACGGCGCCGGTTATGGTGGTTATGGCGGTTACAACCACTACGGCAGTGGTTACGGCCTGTACGGCAGCGTACCGATTATGCGCACCTATCAGGAGCAAGTCTTGGTGGTGCAGGTAGACATGTACGACGCCGGCACCGGTCAGCCAGTATGGAGCGGCAGCGCTGAAACCAGCCCTCGAGGCAGCCAGAGCGAGCAAGCCGATGCCCTGCGAGAGGCTGTAGAAAAGGCAATGTCGGCGTATCCTCCTGGTTAGCTTCTGTAGATAAGAAGCATTTCGCATGGTTTGCCTGCAACTGGAGAAACATCATGTTCCGCCGTTTCGCTGTACTGGCTGTGGCCGCGCTGCTCAGTGCCTGCGCCGCCAACCAGGTCAATCACGACTACGACGCCAGCCGCAATTTTGCCGCCTACCGCAGCTGGAGCTGGAAAGAACCCGCCCTGCAATATCGCCCCGATGATCCACGGATCAAGAGTGACCTGACTGAACAACGCATCCGCCAATCCGTAACCGATCAACTGGATCAGCGAGGCTTGCGTCCGGCGTCCGCCGGCACCAAGGGCGACTTGAACGTACAAACTTATCTGATCGTCGAAGAGCGTCAGCAACAAGTCACCACCAACTATGGCGGCGGTTATGGCAACCCCTGGTACGGCTACTGGGGCGCGCCGATGTATAACGAAACCCGCAACGTCAGCTACAAAGTGGCGACCATCCAGATTGACCTGCTCGACGGCAAGGACGGCAAACTGGTGTGGCGCGGCAGCGACGAGCAATTGCTCAGCGGCTCGCCGAACCCGACGGATCGCAGCAATGCGATACATGAAACCGTTGTACGCATCCTGGCCAACTACCCACCTACATTGGCCCACTGACAAACTTAAACCGTGTGGGAGCGACGGTACGACGATTCGACCGCTCGCGAAGGCGGACTTACATTCAACACAGATGCTGGATGTGCCGCCCTCATCGCGAGCATGCTCGCTCCCACTGTCAACCTCAGGCCACCGGCTGCCAATGCCCGATCATGTGCTCAAGCTCCCCGGCGCCCACCAACTGAAAGTCCCCACTGGACCCCGCCGCGCTCGCCAGCAATGTCACTTCACTGGGCAACCGCACCGGTTTGCGAAACTGCACGGCAATGTCAATGTTCGCCGTAGGCAGGTGATCGGCCAGCGCCGCCAGCGTGCGCGCCTTGTTCCATAATCCATGGGAGATGGCGGTCGGAAAACCAAACAGTTTGGCGCTGGCGGCACTCAGGTGAATCGGGTTGTAGTCGCCGGACACTTTGGCGTACTGGCGACCAATGTCGGCGGGTGCTTTCCAGCGGGTCACTTCCAGCATCTCCCGCGTGGCTGCCAACACATCCTCGACCGGCTCGCCGTCAAGTTTTACGCCCCGGCACAGCATCTGGCTTTGCGCTTCCCAGAGTGTCCCCAGTTGGTCGTCAAGCGTGGTCACGAGGTCAAACGTCGCGCCCTTGGCGTGCGGTTGCAGATTTTGCACCTGCACGCTGACGCGTACCCGGTGCACGCCGCCCATGGGCCGCAAGACGCGAATGCGGTTGCTCAGGTGAATCAACCCCAGCAGGGGAAACGGGAACTCTTTGGCAGTGAGCAATTGCATCTGCAAGGCAAACGCGAGGATGTGCGGATAGGTGGGTGGCAACAATCCGTTATCAGCAAATCCACAGACATTGCGATACGCCGCCAGACGCTTGGTATCGACATCGACCCAGCAGTGCAAACCGGTGTCGGGCAATGTGGTGCCGATGATTTTGCGCCGCGTCGCCGCTCGCGCGTACAGCGCTGGCAGGCTCGGTTCGCGGTCGAGGGTGTGCCAATCAGTGATCATCGCTAGGCCCCCAAGACACTTTGCCCACAGACACGCAATGCTTGCCCGGTAAACGCGCCGGTGCCAGGTTGCGCAAGCCAGGCTACCGCTTCGGCGACGTCTTGCGGCAAGCCGCCCTGGCCGAGTGAACTCATGCGTCGGCCCGCTTCACGCAGGCCGAACGGAATGTGCGCGGTCATCTGCGTTTCAATAAACCCCGGCGCCACTGCGTTGATGCTGATGCCACGCGGTTCCAGCAACGGCGCCCAGGCTTGCGCCAGCCCGATCAGCCCGGCCTTGCTCGCGGCGTAGTTGGTTTGCCCGCGATTGCCGGCGATGCCGCTGATGGAGGCCAGCAAAATCACCCGTCCGTTGTCGTGCAGGGTGCCGCTGTCGAGCAGGGCCTTGGTCAGCACTTGTGGCGCATTGAGGTTGACCGCGAGCACCGCGTCCCAGAATTCCGGGGTCATGTTGGCCAGGGTTTTGTCGCGGGTAATCCCAGCGTTGTGGACCACGATGTCCACACCGTCAGGCAGTTGTTCGATCAACTGTGCGGCGGCGTCTTCGGCGCAAATATCCAGGGTGACGCTGCGTCCGCCGAGGCGAGCGGCGAGGGCGTCGAGATCGGTTTTGGCGGGTGGCACGTCGAGCAAAATCACGTCGGCGCCGTCACGGGCCAGCGTCTCGGCGATCGAGGCACCGATGCCGCGCGCTGCGCCGGTCACCAACGCTTTGCGCCCTGCCAGCGGTCGGGTCCAGTCTTGAACCGGTGTGTCGCACGCCTTCAACCGAATCACTTGCCCGGACACAAACGCACTTTTAGGCGAGAGGAAAAACCTCAGCGGTCCTTCCAACTGATCTTCCGCACCGTCGCCGACATAGATCAACTGCAACGTGCCACCGCTGCGCAGTTCCTTGGCCAGGGAGCGGCTGAAACCTTCGAGTGCGCGCTGGGCGCTGGCGGCGAATGGGTCGCTCAAGGTTTCCGGCGCACGGCCCAGAATCACCAGGTGCGCGCCGTGATCGAGGTTTTTCATCAGCGGCTGGAAGAACTCGCGCAGCTGTTTAAGCTGCCCGGTTTGCTCCAGGTCACTGGCGTCGAACACCACTGCTTTGAGTTTCGGACCGTGGCCGGGAATCCATGCGGTGGCCAGGGACGGCTCGGTGCCGTAGCTATAAATCGCGTCGGTCAGGCGATTGGCGAAAGCACTGACTTTCTTAGCCAGCGGTCCCCCGCCGATCAACAGCGCCCCTTCGACAGGTCGCAGCCGGCCAGCCTGCCAGCGCTCCAGGCGGACCGGCGACGGCAAACCCAAGGCCCCGACCAGGCGATGGCCGATGGACGAATTGGCGAAGTCGATATAACGGTCAGACATGGAACGTGCTCCGGCAGCTGGGGTTCAAAGTGTGGACCACGAATGGCAATCAGTCGTTCGATCCACGAGATACGGCCTACGCTTGAACATTGCAGAGTAGTTCGTAGCAGGCTTTTCAGGGTGGCCGCAGACAAGAGTTGGATGCAAAACCTTGAATTGGAATGCATACCCCTGTGGGAGCGAGCCTGCTCGCTCCCACAGTAGACCGCGTTGATATATTAATTTTCACAAGGAGCTTTTCATGACTCAGCTGCGCCGCGTCGCGATTATCGGCGGTAACCGTATTCCGTTCGCCCGTTCCAATGGGGCGTATGCCACCGCCAGTAACCAGGCGATGCTCACCGCAGCGCTCGAAGGCTTGATCGAACGCTACAACCTGCACGGCCTGCGCATGGGCGAAGTGGTCGCGGGCGCAGTGCTCAAACTGTCGCGGGATATGAACTTGACCCGCGAGTGCGTGCTCGGGTCGCGGCTGTCGCCCGAAACGCCGGCCTATGACATTCAGCAGGCGTGCGGCACCGGGCTGGAGGCGGCGTTGCTGGTGGCGAACAAGATTGCCCTGGGGCAGATCGATTGCGGCATTGCCGGCGGTGTCGATACCACCTCGGATGCGCCGATCAGTGTCAGTGAAGACCTGCGCCGGATCCTGCTGCAAGCCAATCGCGCCAAGACCACCGGCGACAAACTGAAAACATTCCTGCAATTGCGACCCCGGCACCTGATCCCGGAATTTCCGCGCAACGGCGAACCCCGCACCGGTTTGTCCATGGGCGAACATTGCGAGTTGATGGCGCAGACCTGGCACATTCCCCGCGAAGAACAAGATCAACTGGCGCTTGAGAGTCATCGCCATCTTGCCGCGTCCTATGCCGAAGGCTGGCACAACGACCTGATGACCCCCTTCCTCGGCCTGACTCGCGACAACAACCTGCGCCCGGACCTGACCCTGGAACAACTCGCCAAGCTGAAACCGGCCTTCGAGAAAAGCGCCAAGGGCACGATGACGGCGGGCAACTCCACGCCACTTACCGATGGCGCGTCGCTGGTGTTGCTGGGCAGTGAAGAATGGGCCAACGAGCGCGGCCTGCCGATCCTCGCCTATTTGCGCGATGGTGAAGCGGCGGCGGTGGATTTCGTCAACGGCGCCGAAGGTCTGTTGATGGCGCCGGTGTACGCGGTGCCACGATTGCTGGCGCGCAACAGCCTGACCTTGCAGGACTTCGATTACTACGAAATCCACGAAGCCTTCGCCGCACAGGTGCTCTGCACGTTGAGGGCCTGGGAAGATCCTGAGTATTGCAAAACCCGCCTCGGGCTTGATGCGCCGCTGGGCTCCATCGACCGCAGCCGCCTCAACGTCAAAGGCGGTTCACTGGCTGCCGGGCATCCGTTTGCTGCGACCGGCGGGCGCATTGTCGCCAACCTGGCGAAGTTGCTTGACACGGCGGGCAAGGGGCGAGGCTTGATCTCGATCTGCGCCGCGGGCGGCCAAGGTGTCACCGCAATTATCGAGCGCTGAAGCTAACACCTGAATGAACCCGAATCCCACAGGGAATGTGTTTGTAGAAATTGATAACTTGGCCTAACGTCGGGCCTATTTGCCGTCATGCGACATAAGGCTCCTCTATGACGTCCAACGGACAAATCTCCCTCGAACGAACCATCCCGACGTTGTCGGTGCTGCCGCGTCCACTATACGCCCGGGTAGAAAGCCTTAACGCCGGTTCATGGACACCGCCGCACCGCCACGATTGGGTGCAGTTTTCCTACGCCATCAGCGGCGTCCTCGGTGTGCACACTGCAGAAGGCAGTTTTTTTGCGCCGCCACAGTGGGGCATCTGGATTCCAGCGGACCTGGAGCATCAGGTCGTGACCTCGATGCGTGCCGAAATGCGCAGCCTGTATGTGCGCCGTGAGGATTGTGAGTGGGCGGACGGGCGCTGCCGGGTGCTGGAAGTCACACCGCTGGCGCGTGAGCTGATCAAGAGTTTTTGCTTGCTGCCCGTGGAATATCCACAGGGCGACAGCCAGGAAGCTCGATTGGTGAGTGTGTTGCTGGATCAGTTGGCGAATTTGCCCGAGGTGGGGTTTTCCCTGCCGTTGCCACGGCATGAGCGGCTGCTGGGATTGTGCAACGAGCTGATTGAACGTCCCGAGCAGAACGTGACATTGCAGCTATGGGCGGAGCGCTTGGGTACGTCGGAAAAGACCCTGATGCGCCTGTTTCAGCGCGAGACCGGGTTGAGTTTTCGCGGCTGGCGCCAGCGAATGCGGCTGTTGTCTTCGTTGAGTTTGCTGGAGGAGGATGACAGCGTGACCAATGCCGCGCTGGCGTGTGGGTATGACTCGACGTCGGCGTTTATTGCCGCATTCAAAAGCCTGTTCGGGTTTACCCCTGGCGAACTCTTCAAGCAATAGAGTGCGGCGTCCTCTCTGTAGGAACGATTGTCAGACAAATACCTTTGTCTCTGCTGACTTCGGCGGCTTGCGGGGGAAATTGAGGTCTGTTTGGAAAAATCCTACGAAAGGTATGGCTAGGTACGTCAGCTCCTGTCGTAAATGCCCTCAAAACCTTTCGCCTACGCGTGTTGTTGCCTCCGCTATGATCTCGGGCGGTCATTGACGACCGGCAGCGGATGAGTAATTAATCCGGCACATTGCGTGCATCACGACGTTCATAGGTCGGCAACCCCTCCCCCGAACGACTGGATTGCCGTATAACGAATGACTTTCGCGTGTTTGGTAATAAAGGACCCACAATAAAAGCTGATGAAGACTCCAAAACGCATTGAACCCCTGATCGAGGACGGTCTGGTTGACGAGGTGCTGCGCCCACTCATGAGTGGTAAAGAAGCAGCTGTTTATGTGGTGCGCTGTGGCAACGAGTTACGTTGCGCGAAGGTCTACAAGGAGGCGAATAAACGCAGTTTCCGCCAGGCGGCCGAGTATCAGGAAGGTCGCAAGGTGCGCAACAGCCGACAGGCTCGTGCGATGGCCAAGGGCTCCAAGTTCGGCAAGAAAGAAACCGAAGACGCGTGGCAGAACGCCGAAGTGGCGGCTTTGTTCCGTCTGGCCGGTGCCGGTGTGCGGGTGCCCAAGCCGTATGACTTCCTTGAAGGCGTATTGCTCATGGAGCTGGTGGCCGATGAATACGGTGATGCCGCTCCGCGCCTGAACGACGTGGTGCTGGAGCCGGATCAGGCGCGCGAGTATCACGCGTTCCTGATTTCGCAGATCGTGCTGATGTTGTGTACCGGTCTGGTGCACGGTGACCTGTCGGAGTTCAATGTGCTGTTGACCCCGGACGGCCCGGTCATCATCGACTTGCCTCAGGCGGTGGATGCGGCGGGTAACAACCACGCGTTCAACATGCTGGAGCGGGACGTGGGCAATATGGCGTCCTACTTCGGGCGTTTTGCGCCGGAGTTGAAAAAGACCAAATACGCCAAGGAAATGTGGGCGTTGTACGAAGCCGGCACGTTGCACCCGGCCAGTATCTTGACCGGGGAGTTCGACGAGCCGGAAGAGTTGGCCGACGTTGGCGGGATCATTCGCGAAATCGAGGCTGCACGGCTGGACGAAGAGCGTAAGCAAGCCATCCGCGCTGCTGACGACGCGCCACCGAGCAAAGCCGAAGAACCGCCTCCGCCCTGGATGCAGTGACCCGCTAAACAAAAACCCGGCTTCGGCCGGGTTTTTTATATAGGGGCGACCTCCATTTTCCAAACACTGAAGAACCAATGTGGGAGCGAGCAAGCCCGCTCCCACAATAAATCGGTGCCATGCGCAGAATTTGTGTTTGCCGCAGAACTACTGTGGGAGCGAGCCTGCTCGCGATAGGGCCATCAGGGTCAGCATCAAATCTCCTACAGGGTGGGGAGGGGCCTGCCGATCAGGAATCAACAGGTTCGGCGCAGCAGCCCGACGCCAGGTTCTTGAGAATCGGGCAATCGGGGCGATGGTCGCCTTGGCAGTGCTCGACCAGGTCTTGCAGGGTGTCGCGCAGTTGGCCGAGTTCGCGGATCTTCTGGTTCAGTTCGTCGATGTGTTGACGGGCCAGGGCCTTCACATCAGCGCTGGCGCGTTGACGGTCCTGCCAGAGGGTCAGCAGCTTGCCGACCTCTTCCAGTGAAAACCCCAGGTCCCGGGAGCGCTTGATGAAGGCCAGGGTGTGCATGTCGTCGTCGCCGTAAACGCGGTAGCCGCTTTCGGTACGATGGGCAGCCTTGAGCAGTCCGATGGACTCGTAGTAGCGGATCATTTTCGCGCTCAAACCGCTTTGGCGGGCTGCTTGACCGATGTTCATCGATTGTCCTCCAGGTCCTTGGGCTTCCAGGTTTTCAACAGTAACGCATTGCTCACCACACTGACGCTCGACAACGCCATGGCCGCTCCGGCCAGCACCGGGTTGAGGAAGCCGAACGCCGCAAGCGGAATCCCAATCAGGTTATAGACGAAGGCCCAGAACAGGTTTTGCCGGATCTTCGCATACGTCTTGCGGCTGATCTCCAGCGCCGCCGGCACCAACCGTGGATCGCCGCGCATCAGGGTGATCCCTGCCGCGTGCATGGCCACGTCGGTGCCGCCGCCCATGGCGATGCCGATGTCCGCCGCGGCCAGGGCCGGGGCGTCGTTGATGCCGTCGCCGACCATCGCCACCACGCCGGTTTTTTTCAGCTCAGCGACGGTGGCGGCTTTGTCGGCGGGCAGCACTTCGGCATTTACGTCGGTGATACCCAGCGCCTCGGCGACGACTTTGGCACTGCCACGGTTGTCACCGGTCAACAAGTGGCTGCTGATGTTCCGCGCACTGAGTTGTTGCACGGCTTGCAGGGCGCCAGGTTTGAGGGTGTCACCAAAGGCAAATAGGCCGAGCACTTTCGAGTCAGGGCTTTGCTCGATCAGCCAGGACAGGGTTCGGCCCTCGGTTTCCCAGGCTGTTGCCGAATCCGCCAACGAACCGGTGTTTAAACCACTTTCTTCCAATAGACGACGATTACCCAATGCCAGTCGACGACCCTCAAGCGTGCCGGCAATGCCTCGCCCCGTCAGCGATTGGCTGTCGCTGACATCGGCCACGGTCAATCCACGTTCGGTGCAAGCGTCCAGCACTGCCTTGGCCAGTGGATGTTCGCTACCCCGTTGCAGCGCGCCGGCGATTTTCAGCAGGGCGGCTTCCTCACCGTCGATGGCCGTCAAATGCGCAATGCGTGGTGTACCCGACGTCAGCGTGCCAGTCTTGTCGAACACCACCGCACTGACTTCATGGGCGCGCTCCAGCGCTTCGGCATCCTTGATCAGTATCCCGTAGCGTGCTGCCACGCCGGTCCCGGCCATGATGGCAGTCGGTGTCGCCAGCCCCAGCGCACATGGGCAGGCAATCACCAACACCGCGACGGCGTTAATCAAGGCTGTTTCAATTGGCGCGCCGTACAGCCACCAACCGATGAATGTCGCCAATGCGATCACCAGGACGGTCGGCACGAACACCTGGCTGACTTTATCCACCAGTTTCTGGATCGGTGCCTTGGCGGCCTGGGCGTCCTCGACCAGACGAATGATGCGCGCCAATACGGTTTCCGCGCCCAAGGCCTGGGTGCGAACCAGTAAACGGCCTTCACCGTTGATCGCGCCGCCGGTGACCTTATCCCCCGGTTGTTTGGGCACCGGCAGGCTTTCACCGCTAATCAACGCTTCGTCGGCGTGGCTCTGGCCTTCGACCACTTCGCCGTCCACGGGGAAGCGTTCGCCGGGTTTGACCATGACCAGGTCATTGAGACGCAAGGCGCTGATGGCGACGTCCTGCTCGCGACCATCGATCACTTGAATCGCCCGCTCTGGGCGCAAGGCTTCCAGGGCGCGAATGGCGCTGGCGGTCTGGCGTTTGGCGCGGCTTTCCAGGTACTTACCCAAAAGCACCAACGCAATCACGACCGCCGAGGCCTCGAAATACAGATGCGGCATGCGCCCGGCGGCGGTGACCCATTCGTAAACACTCAGGCCGTAACCGGCGCTGGTGCCCAAGGCGACCAGCAAATCCATGTTCCCGGCCCCGGCGCGGACGGCTTTCCAGGCGGCCACGTAAAAGCGTGCACCGAAGATGAATTGCACCGGCGTTGCCAACAAAAATTGCACCCAGGCTGGAAGCATCCAGTGCACGCCGAACGGTTGCAGCAGCATCGGCAGCACCAGCGGCAACGCGAGGACGATGGCCATGATCAACGACCAACGCTCGCGTTTCAGGCGCTGTTGTTGAGTATCGGTTGGCGGCTGTTCGACTTCCCGGACGCTGGCGGAGTAACCCGCTTTGGTCACCGCCGCGATCAAGCTTTGCGGATCGACGTGGCCAAGCAGTTCGAGGTGGGCGCGTTCGTTGGCCAGGTTGACGCTGACGTTCTTGACCCCTGGCACCTTGGCCAGTGCACGCTCGACCCGGCCGACGCACGAGGCGCAGGTCATGCCGTCGATGCTCAGTTCCAGACGGTGCTGCGGCACGCTGTAACCGGCCTGCTCAACCGCATCCATCAACGCAGGCAAGCTGTCGCGGGGCGCTTGGACGCGGGCCTGTTCGGTGGCCAGGTTGACGCTGACGGCGGAGGCGCCGATGACTTTGCTCAAGGCTCGTTCGACACGCCCGGCGCAGCTGGCGCAGGTCATGCCGGCAATCGGCAGATCGAACGTGGTGGATTCGGACATCTGTCGCACTCCCTGTAGTAGATATCTACAGGATCAACCTTGCCATGCGGGCAAGGTCAAGCGCCAGTCTGAACGTTACTGGGGGACGGATATGAGGTGAGCAACAGGATCGGGTTGCCCCCTTCGACTTGCTCGCGAAGAGGCCCTGTCATTCAACATCAAAGGTGAATGTCAGTAGTCGAGGATGGCGGGCTTGAGGTACATCCCGTCCTGCGACATTGCAATCCGGTACTTCAACACATCGCCGGCCTTGAGCACGATGTTCTGCGCGGGTGGTACAAGCATGCCCGGGTTGCACCCCGGCACATTGCCCGGCAGCAGTTTGAGGCGCAAGGACACATTGCCCGGCGGCAKGTTGAACGCGGTACTTTGCTCCTGGAGCAGTCGTGCAGCCAGTTCATCCTGGAGGTACACACCAATCTCGCAAGAGGTTGAAACTTCCAGGCGCTCGCGGGAAATGATCAGTACGCCATAGTTCTCCCCGGCGGCGTGAACCGAAGGTGTCGCGGCAAAGAGGCTGAGGAAGCCAAACAGGCCGAAAGCTGACCAGCGCATGGCTGAATCTCCTGATGTCGAGTCATTGATGCCCGCAGCTTGGCCGAGCGCGATGTCGATTGCCAGCCCGGCAGTATGTTCAAGAACTTGACCTTGCCATGGTGGCAAGCTCAAGACTGCTGACAACCTCAATAAAGGAGCCACACCATGCAAGTGTTCAACGTTCAAGGCATGTCTTGCGGTCACTGTGTCAAAGCCATTACTCAGGCGCTGCAAGCCAAAGACCCGGAGGCCAGCGTGCGGGTCGATCTGGCCGCGAAGGAAGTCGGGGTTGAGAGTGCGTTGACGGTCGAGCAAGTGATCGCAGCGATCAGCGAAGAAGGCTACGAGGCCAAAATTGCTTGACCCAGCGCAATCCCCTGTAGGAGTGAGCCTGCTCGCGATTGCGGTCTGACATTCAACATTGATGTCGACTGACACTCCCTCATCGCGAGCAGGCTCGCTCCTACAGGAATTCGCATCCATTCAGCAGTTTTTTGTTAGTTAGCAAGCTATCGGAATGTTCAAGATGTTCATGCACGGCTAGACTGTCGGCCTGACGACTCATGTCCAACTGGATGCCTGATGAATTTCCGTACCATTTTGATACTTGGCGCCCTCAGCGCTTTCGGTCCGCTGGCGATCGATTTCTACCTGCCGGCCTTCCCGGCGATGGCGCTTGCCTTCGGCACCGATGAAAATCACGTTCAACTGACGCTGGCGGCGTATTTCCTCGGTTTGTCGATCGGTCAACTGGCCTACGGCCCGGTAGCTGATCGTTTCGGACGGCGTATTCCGTTGCTGACCGGTGTCGGCTTATTCACCCTGGCTTCGCTGGCCTGCGCGTATGCGCCGAATCTTGAATGGCTGATCGGCGCGCGTTTTGTCCAAGCGTTAGGCGGCTGCGCGGGGATGGTGATTTCCCGTGCGGTCGTCAGCGATAAATGCGATGCCGTGGGGTCGGCCAAGGTCTATTCGCAACTGATGCTGGTCATGGGGCTGGCGCCGATTCTCGCGCCGATGCTCGGCGGTTTGTTGGTCAACACCACGGGTTGGCAGTCGATCTTTCTGGTGTTGACCGGTTTCAGCGCTTTAGCGGGATTGGCTGTGGCGCTCGGCTTGCCGGAAAGTCTGCCCGTACATGTGCCGCGTCAGCCGTTGTCGGGGGCTTTCAGGCAGTACGCTCGCTTGTTGGCGGATCGGGTCTATCTCGGCCACGCACTGACGGGTGGCATCGCCATCGCCGGGATGTTTGCCTACATTGCCGGTTCACCGTTCGTGTTCATCAAGCTCTATGGTGTACCGGCCGAGCATTTCGGCTGGCTGTTCGGCACCAACGCGGCGGGGTTCATTCTGGTGGCGCAAGTCAACGCACGATTGCTGGCCAAGCGTGGCCCGGCGTTCTTGCTGGCTCGTGCTGTTTGGGTCTACCTGATCGCCGGCCTGACGCTGCTCGCCGTCAGTGCGCTGCGACCCGAGCATTTATGGCCGTTGCTGATTCCGCTGTTTATTTGTATCTCCAGCCTCGGCTGTATCCTTCCCAACGCGTCGGCGTGTGCGATGAACGGGCAGGGCGCCCGCGCCGGCAGTGCATCGGCGATGCTCGGCTGCCTGCAATTCACTGTCGCGGCCGGTGCCGCTGCGCTGGTCGGTGTTTTATACGATGGCAGCGCCATGCCGATGGCGATGGTCATCAGCTTGTGCGGAGGATTGGTGGTGAGCATGGCGATGCTCACCCGACGCTTGCAAACTGCCCGGGCGTTGGCGCAAGCCCAGGTCTGAGGGCGGATTCAGCCAGCAGCGCGCTGCTGGTGACCGGGAATTTGATGGGGGGCGTACAGGCGTGCTTCGAGGGTTCGGGTAAAGGCCAGTGCTTCGGCTTCGCTGCGGAATGTCACGGCAAGCTGGTCCAGACGGACCTGCCATTGTGATTTAGCCACTTCTTTTATCAGGATCTTCATTGCTGATCTCTCCTCTCGTAAAAGCTGCCACGTAAAGATTTTGCCGCAGAGGATTCGATTGTAGACCCGAATACGATCGCTATTGTGACAGCGGTCAACTGTCGGACTGACGGTGTCGTCCAAACTGAACGACACTGTTTCATCTTGTTTCAGAACCCTTCCAACACAATCTTGCCCTTGGCGGTGCCGCTTTCGAGCAACGCGTGTGCACGGCGCAAGTTGGCCGCGTTGATCGTGCCGAAGTGCTCGCCGACTGTGGTTTTCAGTGTGCCGGCGTCGATCAGCCCGGCAATGCGATTTAGCAAATGGTGTTGCTCGATCATGTCTGCGGTTTCGAACAGCGAGCGGGTGTACATGAACTCCCAGTGCAGCGACAGGCTCTTGCGTTTGAGCTTGGTCACGTCCAGCGACTTGGGATCATCGATCAACGCCAGTTTGCCTTGCGGCGCCAGCGCCTCAACCAGTTGGTCCAGGTGATGATCGGTTTGGGTCAGGCTGGCGACATGAGTCACGTACTCCACACCGGCACGCTTGAGCTCCTTGCTCAGCGGTTGGCTGTGATCGATCACCAGGTCGGCGCCCAGTTCACGTACCCAGCTCTGGGTTTGCGGACGGGAAGCGGTGCCGATGACGTTGAGCCCGGTGAGCTGACTGGCCAGTTGCGTAAGGATCGAACCCACACCACCGGCCGCGCCGACGATCAGCAGGCGCTGGTCTTCATCTGTTTTTCCTTCTCGCACTTGCAGGCGTTCAAAGAGCAGTTCCCAGGCGGTAATCGCGGTCAGCGGCAGCGCGGCGGCTTCGGCGAAACCGAGGGTTTTGGGCATGTGGCCAACGATCCGCTCATCCACTACATGGCGTTCGCTGTTACCCCCCGCGCGGGCGATGGACCCTGCGTAGAAGACTTTGTCACCGACCTTGAACAATGTCACCTCGCTGCCGACGGCCTTGACCACACCGGCCACGTCCCAACCCAGCACCTTGGCCACGCCTTCTTCAGGCTGGACGTTCTGGCGGACCTTGGTGTCCACCGGGTTGACCGAGATGGCTTTGACTTCTACCAACAGGTCGCGTGGACCGGCAACCGGTTCTGGCAGCTCGATGTCTTGCAGGGATTGTTCATCGCTGATCGGCAACGAGTTGTAGTAAGCAATGGCTTTCATCTAAGGAGTTCCGAAAGGTAATAAAAGAAGGAGGCTGACCTCATGCCGATCAGTTAAGTGCTCGTCGGCTTGATTGATCGGCATTAGGAGTCAGGCCACGGTACGCAGGCGCTTGAGGTCGAAGTGTTCGAGGAAGTCGCCGGCCTTGGCGCGGAAGTTCTGGATGTGGGCGCTGGCGTCATGCGCTTGCAGGGCTTCGTCGCTGCTCCACTGCTCGATCATGTAAAAGGCCTGCGGGTTGGCGAGGTCCTGGTGCAGATCGTATTGGCTGCAGCCGGCTTCGGCGCGGGTCGGTTCCAGCAGCGCGCGCAGGTGCTGTTCCAAGGCGTCTTGCTGGCCGGCTTTGGCGATGAGCGTGGCAATGGCGGTAAATGGTTGGGACATGGACGACTCCGGGAGTGTGATGAATTCGATGGGGCAGATGATTGGCTATTTCGCTGCAAGATAAAACCCGCTAAAAGAGCAGTCTCTTTCAATATTTTT
Source organism: Pseudomonas sp. P5_B2 (assembly GCF_056400445.1). Classification (NCBI taxonomy): domain Bacteria; kingdom Pseudomonadati; phylum Pseudomonadota; class Gammaproteobacteria; order Pseudomonadales; family Pseudomonadaceae; genus Pseudomonas; species Pseudomonas sp. P5_B2. The sequence continues at coordinate 24,266 of NZ_JBFULH010000020.1, forward strand.
TTGATAATCGAGGCTGAAGATGCTGCGTTTCGATGACTTGCAGCTGTTTGTCCGTGCTGCGGATCTTGGGAGCCTGTCGGCGGCGGCGCGGGTGATGGACATGTCGGCGGCAGTGGCCAGTGCAGCGTTGAAGCGCATCGAACAGCAACTCGGCGCGCGTCTGCTCGCACGCTCCACACGCAGCCTGCGCCTGACAGCCGAAGGCGAGGGCTTTCTGGAATATGCCCGGGCGGCCCTGAGCAATCTGGATGAAGGGCGCCGGTTGCTGGCGAGTGGTCAGGACCAGGTCAGTGGGATTTTGCAGTTGTCAGCGCCGTCGGATTTTGGCCGCAATCTTTTGTTGCCGTGGCTGGACGAGTTTCAGCGTGAGCATCCAAAACTAACCGTGCGGCTATTGCTGGGTGACCGCATCGCCGACCTGTTCCGCCAACCGGTCGACATTGCCCTGCGCTATGGCGAACCGGAAGACTCAAGCCTGGTAGCGCTGCCCATCGCCCCGCAGAACCGCCGGGTACTGTGCGCAGCGCCTGGTTATCTTGCTAAACATGGCGAGCCCCGGCAGCTGGAACAACTGGCTCAGCACAATTGCTTGCTGTTCATGCTCGGCGGCCGGGTCCACGATCACTGGAGTTTCCATGACGGCAAACGCGAAGTCGGCCTGACCGTTAGTGGTGACCGTTTCAGTGACGATGCCGATGTGGTGCGGTTGTGGGCCGTTGCAGGCGCAGGGATCGCCTACAAGTCCTGGCTCGATGTTGCTGCCGATGTGCTCGCCGGGCGGCTGAAAGTGTTGATGCCGGAACTGCTCTGTGAGCGCGCACCTCTGAATTTGCTGTGCGCCCATCGCGCACAATTGAGTAAGCCTGTGAACCTGTTACGGGAAATGCTTGCCAGCCGATGCGCTCATTTAGGCAGTCAATTTCCGACGATATCGGACATCGATCATTAGTCGCAGGCAAATAGCGAAATTTCTCTCAGGAACTATCAGCACCCACGGTTTCCCGGGGGCAGGATCCGGCGATCAACCCGCTTATACTAGCGCCCGCCTCATGTACTCACCGTCGATCTCGCGATGGCGAGTCCGCGTTCCAGTCGGCATGGCCCTCGCTCAATCATCCGGCCTTCGCCCTGGCTGCGAAGCCTTGGCATCGGGGCGTGGAGGGCTTTGCCTGGCTTTTGGCGGTTTCCGCGGCTTGGCCGACGACACATTACTGGTCAAGATGTCTCTGAGCAGCAGATGAAACGATTCAACAGGGAGTGAATACATGGAACATGCACCTTGCATTAGCCAGATCGCCACGTTGCTGGCTGACCCAAAGCGCAGCGCAATGATGTGGGCCTTGATGGACGGCACTGCGCGGCAAACCGAAGAGCTGGCATTGTTGGCCGGCCTGTCACCCTCTTCGGCCAGTGCCCACCTGGGACGATTGTCCGCAGGCGGTCTGTTGAGAGTTGAAATCCGTGGGCGAAAGCGATTTTTCCGCCTGGCGGCCCCCGAAGTCGGCGCGGCCATCGAGGCATTGGCCAGTGCGACCCTGGCCAGTACGCCCCGAGAGGTCCCGGATGTTTTCAAGCGCCCCAACCCCATCGCCAAACCTCAGACGGCGCCTTCGTCACTGTTGCGAGCCAGACTGTGCGACGACCATCTGGGCGGCACCCTGGCCGCCGACCTTTACCAGCGATTGCTGGATGCAGGCTGGATCGAACAGATCGATCAGCGGGTCATGATTACCCACAAAGGTTCCACTCAACTGGCCACACGAGGCGTATTCATCCAGGCACTGGCCCATCGCAATTGCCGGGTGGCCTGCGCCTGTCCCGACTGGAGCGAAAGACGCCCGCACATGGGCGGCTCACTGGGTGCGGCGCTGTTGCAGCTGTTCATGCAATCGGGCTGGTTGAGCCTGCCCAACGAATCCCGCGCCTTGCAGATCACCGCTGCAGGACAGCGTGAAATCCATCGCTTCGCCAAGGAGACCGAGCTGGAAATGGCGCTTTAGGAATGAAGCATCATCCAGCCTTGTGGTAGCCGGCTCGCTCCCACAAGGCTTATGCGGTGAGGCTTATGGTTTGACCAACTGCGCATCCAGGCTGTTTTGCGCCAGGCGCTTGGCCTGATCCTGGGTCATGCCCAAATCGGTGTACAGCGCATGGAAGTTCTCGGTCACATACCCGCCGAAGTACGCCGGGTCATCGGAGTTCACGGTCACTTTCACGCCGCGCTCAAGCATGTCGAGGATGTTGTGCTGGGACATGTGATCGAACACRCAGAGTTTGGTGTTCGACAATGGGCACACGGTCAGCGGGATCTGCTCGTCGATGATCCGCTGCATCAAGCGCTCGTCTTCGATGGCACGCACGCCATGGTCGATGCGCTGGATTTTCAGCAGGTCGAGGGCTTCCCAGATGTACTCGGGCGGGCCTTCTTCACCGGCGTGGGCAACGGTCAGGAAGCCTTCGTGACGGGCACGGTCAAACACGCGCTGGAACTTGCTCGGCGGATGTCCCATTTCCGAACTGTCGAGGCCCACGGCCACAAACGCATCGCGGAACGGCAGCGCCTGGTCGAGGGTTTTCTCAGCTTCTTCTTCGCTCAAGTGACGCAGGAAGCTCAGGATCAAACCGCTGGTAATGCCCAGTTGCTGCTCGCCGTCTTTCAAGGCGGCCGCGATGCCATTGAGCACCACTTCGAACGGTATGCCACGGTCGGTGTGGGTTTGCGGGTCGAAGAACGGTTCAGTGTGAATCACGTTCTGCGCCTTGCAACGCAACAGGTACGCCCAGGTCAGGTCGTAGAAATCCTGCGAAGTGCGCAACACGTCGGCGCCCTGGTAATACAGGTCGAGAAACTCTTGCAGGTTGTTGAAGGCGTACGCTTTGCGCAGGGTTTCGACGTCGCTCCACGGCAGGGCGATCTTGTTGCGTTCAGCCAGGGCGAACAGCAACTCAGGCTCCAGCGAGCCTTCGAGGTGCAGGTGCAGTTCTGCCTTGGGCAGGGCGTTCAGCCAGTCGTACATAGTCTTTTCTCATCAGGTGCAGATGGCGAGCATTCTACAGATGCCAGTAGAAACATTTCGCAAAACCTGACCAGCCGGTTCATCACACCGCTTCCTGTTCCCGTCGATAGGCGTAGGTATCGGCGAAGCGCGACAGCAAAAAATCGGCGCAGGTGGTGGCCGGGTATTTCGCCGGGTGCATTTGATCCTGACAACCGGGCAGGCATTCGATGCGTGTATCGGGGTGCGGCTCGGCAAAGAACGGCATCGAATAACGGTCCACGCCCAACGGGCTGATGACCCGGTGCGGTGTCGACAGGTAACGGTCGTTGCTCCAGCGGGCCATCATGTCGCCGAGGTTGACCACGAACGTGCCTTCAATCGGCGGCGCGTCGATCCATTCGCCTTTTACGTTTCGTACTTGCAGACCGCCGGCGGCGTCCTGATAGAGCAGGGTGATGCAGCCGTAATCGGTATGGGCACCGGCGCCTTGTTGCTCAGCGGAACTGGCGGTATGGCGCGGCGGGTAATGAATCATCCGCAGGACGCTGACCGGTTCGTTGAAACGGCTGTCGAAAAAATCCCGCTCGATGCCCAGTGCCAGCGTCACTGCACGCAACAGGGTTTGGGCGAGGGCCTGCATGTCGACGTAGTGCTGTTCCATCAGCGCTTCCCAACCGGGCAGCGACGGATGACGGTTCGGGCCGCGCAGTGGTTTTTCCGCCAGCACGTCAGGATGATCGGCCGGTAAGTGCAGGCCCATGTCGAAGGTTTCCTTCAGATCGCTGGGTTTGCTTGGGTCGAGTTGCTCGGTGGCGATAGCGCCGTAACCGCGATGGTGGCGGGTTTGGGTGATGTCGATCCTGAGCTTTTCGGCGGTGGGCTGGGCGAAAAAGCGTTGGGCGTGGTCGAGCAGGGCGTCGATGCGCTCCGCGGAAATCGGGTGACCCTTGATGTAGAAAAAGCCCCAGTCGCGGCAGGCGTGATCGATTTGACTGGCCACGGATTGCCAGGCGATGTGGTCATCGCTGTAGAGCGGGGCGATGTCGATGATCGGGAGTTGGTTCATGCACAATTCTCAAAAACGCTGAAAATTCATTGTAGGAGTGAGCCTGCTCGCGATAGCGGACTACCAGTCAACATCGATGTTGAATGTGGCGGCCTGATCGCGAGCAGGCTCACTCCTACAGGGTTTTGTGTTGGTTTAGGAGAGCTACTTCGGAATATCGGCCTTCATGCCTTCAACGTAGTAGTTCATCGACGCCAGATCCGCGTTGCTCGCCATCGCGCCTGGCGCAAATTTCTCGACGCCCGCCTGGTCCTTGATCGGCCCGGTGAAGGGGTGGAACGCGCCGCTCTTGATGTCCGCAATAATCTGCTCGGCTTCGGCTTTCACCGGCGCCGGTACCAGATCACTGATCGGCAGTTCAACCGTGCCTTCTTTCAAGCCGCCCCAGTAGTCCTGTGATTTCCAGGAGTGATCGAGCTCGCTTTGGGTCGCTTGAATGTAGTGCGGGCCCCAGTCGTTGACGATAGAGGTCAATACCGCTTTCGGCCCGAAGTGCGCCATGTCCGACGCGTAGCCGACGGCAAAAACGCCGCGACGTTCAGCCGCCTGGATCGGCGCCGGGCTGTCGGTGTGCTGGAACACTACGTCCACGCCCTGGTCGATCAGCGCGTTGGCAGCGTCAGCTTCCTTGCCCGGATCGAACCACGAGTTGACCCACACAACTTTGATCTCGGTACCGGGGTTGTACTTGTTCAGGGCCAGTTGAATGGCGTTGATGTCGCGGATCACTTCCGGGATCGGGAAGGAGGCGACGTAGCCGATCTTTTTGGTCTTGGTCATCTTCGCCGCGAGGAAACCGCCAACGTAGCGACCTTCATAGGTGCGCGCCAGATAGGTGCCGAGGTTCTTGTCCTGCTTGTAGCCGGTGGCGTGTTCGAAGGTCACCTTTGGAAATTGTTTCGCGACTTTGAGGGTTGGATTCATGTAGCCGAACGACGTGGTGAAGATCAGGTCGTAGTTGTCCTTGGCCATGTTGCGGATCACCCGTTCGGCGTCGGCGCCTTCGGCGACGTTCTCCACATAGTTGGTSKTGATCTGGTCGCCGAACTTTTCGGCCAACGCCTTGCGCCCTTGTTCATGCTGATACGTCCAGCCGTGGTCACCGATCGGACCGATGTAGACGAAGCCGACTTTCAGCGGGTCGGCGGCGCTGGCGATCAGGCTGGTGCTCAGGCCGATGGCTGCGGCGACGGCGATAAGCAGCTTCTGCAACGGACGTGTATGCATGAATTCCAACTCCATTTTGTTTTGAGGTTGGAAAGGCCAATGC
>NZ_JBFULH010000021.1:0-29424 GCF_056400445.1 Pseudomonas sp. P5_B2
GGTAGACCGCTCTGGAACCTTCCTTATGACGAAAACGCATCACGGCTACCGCCATGAATACTGTGATGGCGATGAAAAATATTCCGCTGATGATCAGGGTGATGAACAGGGTTGTGTCTATGGACCCCCAGTTGGAAGCTGCCGGTGTTGCGTGCCATGGCGCTAGTATGTGGAATAGCACTGACGCAATAACGATTAGTATCAAAATAATTGCTATTGCCATGTCCTCTTCATCCTATTCCTGTTGTTCATTGGGTATGCAAAAGCATCGCCACTGACGTCCAAGCAGGGCAGGCAAATACCACCCATCCAGGCGGTAAAGTCTGTAGGAAGTATAGAACCATCGGCTTGTACCGTGAGATCGGCAAGGGAGTTCCGGTTGCCAGCTATACTTGATTTCTGATGACGGACAGCAGAGATCGGCCAGAAGCGACCCAAAGGACGAACCCTGCTCTTGTGTAGTCGTCCGGCATTGAGCGGGAACGATAGCTACCGAGTCCAGCAACCCACATGGGAGGTTTCGTCATGAGTGCCCTGACGATCGAAGGCTGGTGCAAATCCAGCAACACCCAAAAACCCACCCCGATGGGGGAAGTCCATTTCTACGTCGACGGACCTCTCCATCTCCGTCTGGAGCAGGCCGAAATGCGCTTGCAGGAAACCCACGAGCCTGAGGCCATGGTCGATGTCGATATTGCCTCGATGGATTTGATCATGCCCGAGGGATACGCCCCCTTGTCCGACTGTCAAATGCGCGTCTATTTGCACAGAGACCGCGGTCAGTTTCATCTGGTCGGACACCGTTTGAGCGATGGCAGCTTGATCTATACCAACGCGGTGTTGATCGATCAGCTACTGCAGTAGCGGCCAGTGTTTCTCTGCCGCACGATTGAGGCACCGAGTGTCCGATTCTGATTGCAGGCAAAGGGGCCGAACACTGAAGCCGTTGGCTATTTATGCAGCGCCTCCGTAGAACTTTTCCCTATTTATCGGTCTATCTGGACAGGCACATCCGTTTGGTGGCGGGACACCGCAGACTTCCCGTCGCCAAGTGGCCGCACGTCCAATTTCAATCAGAGGTTGTCTTCGTTCATGAAATTCACTGACCCACGGATGGTGATCTTCGGCCTGTTCGCGTGCGCGGCAGTGGGCTCGGCGTCAGCAACACAGATGAAGACCTCAACCCCAGCTTTTCCAACTGAGGTCGCAGCTGTTCAGGCGCCGGCCCAGACTCACGGCAACCCTTGGCCGACCTTGGCCAGTATGGCTGGCAAGCAGCCAGGGCCGTTGCTTGCCCATGATGATCCATATTGGCATGACGACCGTTGGCACGATCGAAGAGACGATTGGCGCCGAGACGACTGGCGTAGAGATAACTGGCGTAGAGATAACTGGCGTAGAGATAACTGGCGTAGAGAGCAGGCCCGCCGAGAGGCCGAACGTCGGCGTGACTGGGACCGCCACCAGGATCGGGCCATGCGGCACCGATACGAGGACGACCAGCGCTACTATCGTCGCTAGTGCAACACGGGATCAGTCCGCAAAAAAGCCCCGCCCCCTTTGAGGGGGCGGGGCTTTATGCATTTCAGAGTCTTGTTCCGAGCGAAGGTTCTTGGTCTGGCAATATCAGCGGGTCTAGCGAACGCCCGCACCCGCCATGGACTCTGGCACCCACTGCGCCGTCGATAGTGCCTCGGTATAGCGAATACCGCCATGAGGGCCTACCACRCCATTGATATTGTAGGTACCGCGCGACAGGTCGTACGTCATGAAAGGGGTGGCATCCGGGACCTGTTGGTCATAGCTCTGACTGAGGAACGCGAAGGAGCCGCGGAAAAGCTTGCCACTCATGTCGTACTGATCGGAGGCCACCGCGGCCCAGGTGTCTTCATCCAGGTAAAAGCGGCGTTTCTGGTAGATGTGCGTTGCGCCGGGCTTGAGGTTGCCCTCGACGACGAAGACGCGGTGTTTTTCCCAGCGCACGAAGTCCGGGGCAATGAAGTTGGGGGTGGTCAGCGACTTGGYATCGGGTGCATAGGTCAGCTTGTAGGTGTTGTAGGGCACGATCATTTCTTGCTTGCCCACCAGCTTCCAGTCGTACAGTTCCAGTGCACGAGCGGTGCCAGGATTCGGAGTGTCGTAGGCCAGGATCGAAATCTGTTTGACCCGGCGCTGGGCTGGCATGTACTGCCAGGCACGCCCAGGACGCTGCAGCGGGTTGGTGGCGTTCTTGAGCATGATCGACTCGCCGGCTCGACGCGCAGGTCCGGTATAGGAAAGTTTCAACTGGTAGTAGAGGTCGGAGTTGCTGATGGGCTTCGTCAGGTTTTCGTAGATCGGGAAGGAGACAAATGCCTCACCGGTCACCGCCAGGCTCGCTACACCCGCCGAGTCGACGCTCCAGGAGTCGTACTTGGAGCGGATGTTGACGCCCTGGTAACGCAGCAGGAAATTCCACATCGCCTCGGCACCCGATTTCGGGATCGGGAACGGCACACCGGGCAATACATTGTCGAAGGCGATCCCACCGTTGAGGGACGTGGCGGCAGTGGCGTTCTTGCGGCTATTGTCCAGTACCGCCTGCGGCAGCGATGCAGTGCGGTGGGTCGGATACACGTCGATGCGGTAGTCGGGATGGCGCTTGGCCAATTCGACGGTGGTGGCCGTCAGCATGCCTTTGTACTGGTCAACGTTCTTGCCATTGATCACCAGCAGCGGTTTCTCGTGCGCATAGGGATCGGGGCGCATGCTGTCACCGGTCTTGAAGCTGGCCGGGGCGGTGGTCAGGCCGCCGCTATAAGGCGGGATGGAACCATCGGCATTACCGGCCTTTTCAGCGCCTACCAACGTCAGGTTGGTGCCGAGTTGGGCGGCTTCCTGACTTGATACGTAGGCCTGTGCGTCAATGGCCAGGGCCATGAGCAGTGGAGTAGCCAGAAAACTTTTCACGAATTTCATATTGTTGTTCTCCTGCTTGGCGTACCAAGCAACTCGTGACGCGGGCGTAGCCGTCGCGTTCGCCTTGTGGGCGATCAACCTGGCTCAATCGCCAGATGCTTTTTTATGGCTCCCATTAAGAAGCCCCCGATTCGGGGGCGCATGTCATTTGACGACATTCGCTTGGCTTTTGATGACAGACCCACTGTTAGTCGGATGTAAGAGAGATTCGGGTTTTATAAGGCCGGTTTTTTCAAGATTGTTTAGCGGCCTTTAGAAACAATGGGTTGGACTGTAGATGTTTATCATCTTGTAATGCTGGTTGAGAACTGACGATCGAATTTATTCGACTAAAGTCTGATTTCCGAACGCCTGGAGCATGGGACACTCGACGGGTGATCGACGTCATCCTGGGTCCCTGCTATTAATCTATGAATGTTCGAGTGTTAATCCTTTTGGGAGCGCGTCATGAGTCCATCCATTCGCATCGGTATTGTCGACGACCACCCGATGTTGCGTGAGGGTGTTGCCAATACGTTGAAAAAACGGGCGGATCTTCAGGTCGTGGAGCAGGGCGCCAATGCGGACGAAGCCAGGGATATTGCGCAGAGGGTGCGACCGGATGTGATGCTGATGGACGTCAATATGCCGGGCGATGTTTTCGCCTCGGTGCGGTTCATTTCCACTGAGCTGCCTGACGTGAAGGTGCTGATGCTGACGGTTTCAGAATCCGAAAATGACGCCTTCCTGGCACTGGAGGCGGGCGCGCGCGGGTATGTGTTGAAAGGTGTCAGCGGACCGGAACTGGTCCAGGCGATCAGGTCGGTTGCCAAGGGTGAGACGTATATCACTCCCGAGTTTGCCAACAAGCTGGTGAACAACATCAAGAAACATGAAGCGGAAACTCAAAAGTTCGATCTGACCCAACGCGAGGAGGAGGTCATTGTTGAAGTTTCAAAGGGGCTGACCAATAAGGAGGTTGCGGAAAAGCTGTTGATCAGCGAAAAAACTGTCAAGCACCACATGGGCTGTGTGATGCAGAAGTTGAACGCCCGAAATCGTGTCGAAGCGGTCACGGCCCTACGGCATTACCGGGAGCGCGAAGCGCTCGGACGGCTTCACATCGGCGCAGGAAAAACACTGACCGATGCCTAGAGTTTGAACTGTGCATTGACCGACGTTCCAGAGGCGCTGGAGTCGATGCTGAAAACCCCGCCCAGCGATTCAACGCGATAACGCAAACCGGCGAGCCCCAATCGGGTTCTGCCGGATGTATCGAGCTGCATGGCATCCGCCGCCATGCCCGGACCACTGTCCCTGACGCTGATCTTTAATACTTTATCAGTGCACTTCGCCTTGATCACCTGTCCCTCGCCGTTGGCGTGACGGAAAGCGTTGTTGAGGGTTTCTTGCACAAAACGGTACAAACAGAGTTTGAGCGGCAGCGGTGCGGCCTTCGGTAGCTGCCCCAGGTTTAAAGTGACCGTGGTGCCGGTCCGTTGCTCGTGCCGTCGCGCCACCAGTTGCAACTCTTCCTTCAGGCTCAAGTCGTTGATTTCCGGAAGTGCCAGACCTCGTGATAAATCGCGGACCTCACGCAATGCGTCGGTGGCGGCGCCGCGTATGGTTTCCAGCGACTCCTGATCGACAGCCGAGCAGTTTTCGACCAAGTCGTCGAGCCGGATCAGAATCAAGGTCAGTAACTGCGCCGGCCCATCGTGCAGGTCTGCACCAATGCGCCGCAAGGTAAGTTCGTTGATCCGGGAAAACTCCTGGGTCGCCGTCGCCATCTTGCGCTGGAGTTCGGCATTGCTGATGTGCAAACGGGTTTGCTCCTGCAGCCGTAAGTGCAGTGCCACTTGTTGGCGCTGGATAATCTTGTCACCACGTCGCACGATGAAAAAAAGCAGCGTCAGCATGGCCAGCGTTGCAGCGCCAACAACCCCCCACACCTGCTGTCGGACACGATTGATCTCGCGCTTGAGGCTTTCGGCCTTTTCATAAAACTCGCCCACGGCGATGACTTTATCGGAGCTTGAATCCCGCAGGGGCGCGTAGATCTCATAGAGCGGAATACGGAGCTTGCGCTCGTGCTCGTTCTCATCCTGACTCAGCTCTTCAAGGTCGGTCACCACTTTGCCCTTGAGTGCCTCGCCTACGTGCTCCATTGAGAATTTTTTATTGATGATGGATTTGTTGGTGCTGTAGATCACCGTGCCATCCGCCCGCCAGATCTTGATCGAGACAATGTGCTGTTTTAGCGCATGACTTTGCGCGAGGCGGTCCAGGGCCTGGATGCTTTCAGCCGAGAGGCTGTTGTCCCGGCTCAACTCCTGCACATAGGGCTCTAGAAACGTATACATGTACTGAGCGGCGGCTTCTGCCGCGCTATATACCGCGGCTCTTTCTATTCGATCGCTCACCAGTTTGCCGACGGAGAACATGGTCAGTCCCAGGATCACCGCCGCGGCAATGACAAACTGGGTGGAGCGACTCAGGTCGCGCGCCCGGCCCCTGATCCGTGTGCGCCAGATTCCATTGTGAACGGGATCGAAAACAGGGGCTGATTCGACCAGTGCCTCAGTCTCCTGAGCGATAAAGGACTCGTTTTTTGAGTCGGGTTTAGCATTTTTTACCATCGATTTAGTCCTTGATCATCGTGATAAGTCGGTTGGAAACGATCTTTATAGCCCGATTGGGCGTCCGTCGATTAATCCTGAATTGATGATCCGCAGGCTGATCGTAGGCTATTGCTACGACATTCGCTCACCGTCAGCAATGCCGTTGTCGCAGGAACTTCAAGGAGCTGGCCAGGTCAGTACGAGCGCTGAATTGGATATACCGAGCAGCGACGGTGCCTGTGCCGTCTAATATCAGCCGAGTCCGCCCCTGATGCCAAACAAGAGTTTTCTGCCGGGTCTTATCCTGGCGTTCTGCGCCGTCGTGTCGCTTGGCTCGTTTGGCGCCGAGCGAAGCGCGCCCTCGCAAAGTAACAGTGCATCAACCACCTTGATCGAAACTGCCTCGCGGCAGTATGAAAATGGTCAGTTGGACCAGGCGGCTGCCACGCTGGAGCGTGCCCTGCATATCCAGCCGAATAATCCCGCGACGCTGCATTAYCTCGGCGTGTTGCGTCTTCAGCAGGGGCAGTACCAGCAGGCTGAAACATTGGCGGCGCGTTCGAACCTGCGGGTTGGTCGCAACGTAGAGTTACGCAACCGTAACTTCCAATTGATCCAGGCGGCGCAGCAGGCCAAGGCTTCTGGTACTTCACCCAACGCCAAGGAGGACTTGATCGCCGTACAGAAAGGGCTCGAAGAGGAGGCCCAAAGGCGCCGCGAAGCAGAAATGGCCGCGGCTGAACAATCCACTCCGGACATTGGGCTCCAAAAGGCGGAGTTGATATCGGACTCTCTTCCGGCTGGCAGGCCACGGTCCGAAGCAGCGTTGCAAGTGGCTTCCGTCACCCCGCCCCCCGCGGACGATGAGGTTGAAATTCCCCGCGGCCATTGGCCGCCCCCGGGTAAATGCCGAATCTGGTTTCCCGATCGCCCGCTTGGGCATCAGCCCGCACCCGGCAAATGCAAGAAGCTGCGACATCGGGTTCCGTCAGGGGCTTACCTTGTGCGCGGGTGAGCTTCTGAGTATGGATCTTTCGTTTAATAAGTTAACTAAAAGGTTATGAGCTAATAACTTTGTATTTATAGCTTTTCTCCATGTTTTGTATGAACTTTGTTATATGGTCCTCCTTATATCTTTAGAATGATTTGTGATTAGTCACGGGTGCTTTTATGTCTTTATGATCTGTCCCACAACTACTCGTGAGACAGGAGGTAGCTCGATGGCCATTCAAATTAAACCCGTCGCTGGTCGAATTGGCGCACAACTGGAAGGCGTGAAATTAGGCAGAGACATCAGTGCTGAAGATTTCGAATTTATTAATCAGGCACTGCTGAAATATAAAGTGCTGTTCTTTCGCAACCAACATCTGGATGACGCCGAGCACGAAGCTTTTTCCCGGCGCTTCGGTGATCAGGTACCGCATCCAACCGTGCGTTCTGCTGAACAAAGCGCCGCCATTCTGCACCTGGACGCCAAGGAAACCCGCGCCAACTCCTGGCACACCGATGTCACCTTTGTTGCCAATTACCCGAAAATATCCATCTTGCGCGGTGTGGTTATTCCACCATATGGCGGCGATACAGTGTGGGCCAATACCGCGGCGGCCTACGCCGATTTGCCCGAGCCATTGAAACAACTGGCCGATAGTTTGCGCGCGTTGCACACCAACTTATATGACTATGCGACACCGCGTAATACCAGTGAGGCGGGCCTCAAGCGTTATCGCGAGCAATTCACTGCTGAAGTTTACGAAACCGAACATCCTTTAGTGCGGGTGCATCCGGAGTCGGGTGAAAGAAGTTTGTTGTTGGGACACTTTGTCAAACAAATACAGGGTGTAAGCAATAGCGATTCGAAACAACTGATTCGCCTGTTCCACGACCGTATTACCCATGTCGACAACACCGTGCGCTGGCGCTGGGAGGAGGGCGATGTGGTGATCTGGGATAACCGCGCCACGCAGCACATAGCGATCAACGACTACGGCGATGCCCAGCGCATCGTGCGCCGGACCACCATCGACGGTGATGTGCCGGTCGGGGTGGATGGTCGCTTGAGCCAGGCGCTCAAGCCAAGCCCGGATACCCGCTCGCCGAAAACCGAAGCCGACAAAAAACACCTCGCCGCCTGACAAGCGAGCCTCATGGACACAAGGAAGGTTGTATATGGAACTCAAAGGTCTTGCCCTGTTTCTCAAAAGCAGCATCGCTGCAGCACTGGCTACGGTTCTTGCGATACCCCTCGCCCAAGCCGATGTATTGCGCATTGGTGTAGCGACAGCCGGCGGCGGTGACCCGGTGACGTTCAGTGGTTCGCCCCTGGGCATCGTGCGCAATCAGCAACTGCTGGAGAAGGCTTTTGCTGGCACCGGGACCGAAGTGCAGTGGTTCTTTTTCAAGGGGGCGGGCCCCGCAGTAAACGAAGCCTTGTCAAACCAGCAACTCGACTTCGCCTACCAGGGCGATCTGCCCGCCGTCGTCGGGCGCTCCAATGGACTGGACACCAAACTGCTGGCCGCACTGGGCGTACGGGCCAATCTTTATCTGGCCGTTCCCAAGGGGTCTGACATCAAAAACATCGATGACCTGAAGGGCAAGAAGGTAGCGATCTTTCGTGGAACCAACGGCCATCTGGTGACGATCAATCTGTTGGCCGAGCATGGTCTTACCGAGCGCGATATCAAGGTCATCAACCTTGATACCGGCAGCACTCAGGCTGCATTGGTTTCCAATGGGGTAGATGCCGCATTCGGCGGTCGCGAGTTGTTCAAGCTGCGCGATAAAGGCCTGATCGACATCGTTTACGACAACCCCACTCAGGATGTGCGCTACACCCGGCAGACCGCACTAGTCGTTCGGGGTGCCTATGAAAAAGAACATCCGGACAACGTGCAAAAAGTCGTCGACACACTGGTGGATGCAGCGAAATGGACGTCGGAGGACAGTAATCGCGACGCGGTCTTCACGGAATGGGCCAAGAGTAATGAGCCGGCAGAATCACTGCGCGCCGACTTTACCGGGGTCGCCATCAGGGACAGAGCCTCGCCTCTGGTCGACAACTTCTTGTTGAGCCGCTATCAGGCCGTGGCGGATCAAGCCAAGGAAGAAAAGCTCATCCGTCGTCCCGTCAGCATCGATGGCTGGTTCGAGACCAGCTATTTGCAAAAATCCCTCAAAACCAAAGGGCTTGAGAACTTCTGGACGCCTTACGGTCCGGATGGCAAACAGCCGGCGGGTAATGCGGTAGCGGCCGCGACCAGCAAGCAAGGGAGCTAGGCAAATGGCCAGGGCACAGACCGTCAAACTGGAGCAGTACGGGGCGCCGGGAATTTCTGGCGATAACGTCAAACGTTTGCCACCGTCACCGGCCCGTCCAGTTCGCAAGATTGAAGTGCGGCGCCAGTCAGCCTGGTCTGTCAGTCTGGTGGACAAGGCCTTGCCCTGGCTGTTGCCGCTGGTGTTGCTGGGCTTATGGTACCTGGGGGTGGAGCGCGGCTGGCTTTCAGAGCAGGTGCTTCCCCCGCCAGTCTACGTCTACCAGACCTTGTCGGACCTGGTCACCAGCGGTGATCTGTGGCTGAACGCGTCCGCCAGCGTGCAGCGGGTGGTCGTCGGATTTACCTTGGGCGCCTTCCTCGGCGTGGCTCTGGGCCTGGCGATGGGACTGTCCAGGACTGTCGAGGATTTTCTCTTGCCGACCTTCAACGCATTGGTGCAAATACCGGTACTCGGCTGGTTACCGTTTGCCCTGTTGCTGTTCGGTATCGGCGAGACGCTCAAGTACGTGCTGATTGCCAAGGCAGCCCTGGTGCCGATCACGCTGTGTACCTTGCAGGCTTTTCGCCAGGCACCCAAAGGGTTGTTGGAAGTCGGCCGGGCCTACGGTTTCAGTCGTCGGCAAAGCGTCACTTCCATCGTTTTGCCTGCGGCTATCCCGACGCTGTTTACCGGTTTGCGCCTGGGCTTCACCAAAGCCTGGTTATCGCTGGTCGTGGTCGAGTTGGTGGCATCGAGCGAGGGGTTGGGTTACCTGATCGTTTACGGGCGTCAGCTGTTTCAACTGGACCTGGTGATGGCGGCCGTTGTGGTGGTGGGTGCGCTTGGTCTGCTGATAGACCGTGGTTTCGATTACGCGGAGAAACGCCTCAATCGTGGTCGACCAACTGCCGGGGGGCGTCTGTCATGAGCGCGATCTTGTCAGCACGTAGCGGAAGCCACCGATATCGCGGTTGGGTCTTGCCCATTGCCGCCATTGCCGTGTGGTGGCTGTTTTCGAACCAGGGCTGGAGTCAATCGGGGTTGTTCGTTTCGCCAGAAAAAGTGGCGGCAACGGCGTGGGATCAAATCACCTCGGGCAAATTCTGGCGAGCCATTTCCGCCAGCCTGGCACGCAACCTCAGTGGCTTTTTTATCGGGACCACGTTGGGCCTGGTACTGGGTTGCCTGTTGGGCTTGTCGCGGCATTTCGAACGAATAGTCGGACCGAGCTTCAATACCTTCAAGCAAATATCGCTGTTCGCCTGGATCCCGTTGATCTCGGTGTGGTTCGGCCTGGGCGATGTGGCCAAGGTGGTGTTCCTGTCATTGGCCGCACTGGTGCCGGTGGTGGTCAATACCTGTGACGGTTTGCGCAACGTCCCGCCCAACCTGTTGGAAGTGGCGCGGGTGTACGGCTTCACCCGTTGGCAAACCATCATCGGGGTGATGCTGCCCGCCGCGTTGCCGTCGATTTTTACCGGGCTTTACCTGGCGCTGGTCTATTCCTGGCTGGCGACCATCGGCGCTGAATACCTGTTGGTATCGGGGGAGGGGATCGGCAACACGCTGATTGATGGCAGCGAACATTTCATGATGGACCTGGTGTTGTTTGGAATGGTGATTATCGGCCTGGTTGGCTGGGGCCTTAACGCAGCGGCCCGGACACTTGAGCGGCGGATGCAGCGCCTGTATGGCATCGCACCTCGTTGATTGGCACTTTCAAAAGGATCGCAACATGCTCAACAACAGCCTGACCCTGGAAAACATCAGCAAGCGTTTCGCTTCCCGACCGGGTAGTTCGACGCAACTGCAAGTACTCGACAACATCCAGCTCGACATTGCGCCTGGCGAGTTCATCAGCATCGTCGGCGCCAGCGGCTGCGGAAAATCCACGCTGCTGCGCTTGATTCTTGGCCTGGACGAAGAATACGACGGGCGCATCCTGTTGGATGGCAAACCCATCGAAGGCACTGGCCTGGAACGCGGCATCGTGTTTCAGGATCACCGGTTGTTCCCTTGGCTCAACGTCGAGCAGAACGTCGCTGTCGGGCTCAAGAATTCACCCCTGAGCGCTGCGCAGAAACGCGAGACCGTACGCGAGCACATTGAACTGGTCGGCCTGCAAGACTTTATCGATGCCTACCCGCATCAGATATCCGGGGGCATGGCGCAACGTGTGGCGATAGCCCGCGGCCTGGTCAATCGACCGAGCGTGCTCTTGCTGGATGAACCGCTGGGTGCACTCGATGCCTTGACCCGTGCGCGCCTGCAGGGCGAGCTGCAAAACATCTGGGCCAAGGAAAAAATCACCATGATCCTCGTCACCCACGATGTGGATGAGGCGGTATTCCTGGGCGACCGCGTGGTGGTGATGCAACCGAATCCTGGCCGTATCCGGCGCATTCTCGACATCGATCTGCCGCGCCCGCGCAACCGCAGTGACAGCCGCTTCATCGCCCTGCGCGACGATGTGCTGAGCGATTTCGCCGAGCTGCACTGAGCCTTCGCGCCGCACGCAAGCTCATATTTTTATGCCTGCTTTTTTCAAGGAACGGGAAATGTCCGAACGTCAGCTCAGCCTCAACTTATTCATCTACCCGAACGGCCATCACGAAGCCGCCTGGCGTCACCCGCAATCGGTGCCGGAAGCTTCCATGGATATCGGCTATTACCAGCAACTGGCACTACGTGCTGAACGCGAGAAGCTTGATGCGATTTTCTTCGCTGATTCGCCGTCACTGGCCGAAAGCGGGCGTGAAGGTCTGCGCATTCGTTTCGAACCCATTACCTGGCTGGCGGCCATTGCCGCAGTGACCCAACGCATCGGCCTGATTGCCACGGCCAGCACGACCTACAGCGAGCCTTACAACCTGGCCCGTTCGTTCAGTGCGCTGGACCACCTCAGCAAGGGCCGCGCCGGTTGGAACATCGTCACCACTTCCATGGCAGCTGCCGCCGCCAATTTTGGCCTGGACCAACATCCGTCGGCTCATGACCGCTATGCCCAGGCCGAAGAATTCGTGCAGGTGGTCGGTGACCTGTGGGACAGCTGGGAGGACGATGCGCTGGTGCTGGACAAGACGTCCGGGGTGTTTGCCGACAGCGACAAGGTGCATTCAATCAACCATGTGGGCACGCACTACAAAGTCAAAGGTCCATTCAATTCGCCGCGCTCGCCACAGGGGCGTCCGGTGCAGGTGCAGGCCGGGTCTTCCGAGGATGGCCGTGATTTCGCCTCTCGGCATGCCGAAGCGATTTTCACTGCGCACCAGACCCTGCAAAGCGCGACTGAATTCGCCAACGATATCCGTGCCCGGGCAAAGGCGGTGGGGCGCGATCCTGGCCAGCTGAAAATTCTCCCGGGCATCAGCCCGTACATTGGCAGCACCGAAGCCGAAGCCCAGCGCAAATTCGACGAGCTCAACGATCTGGTGCTGCCGCATGTTTCGCTCGGTCAATTGCGCCGCATGTTGGGAGTTGATCTGTCCGGTCACGATCTGGATGCGCCATTCCCGCGCCACCTGGTCAATTTCGACAGTAGCGAGAGTCAGTCCAGTCGCTTCAAGCTGATCATCGACATCGTTGACCGTGAGAAGTCGACGCTGCGCCAGCTGATCAATCGCCTGGCTGGTGCGCGCGGGCATTGGGTGCCGGTCGGTACGCCGGTGCAGATTGCCGATCTGATTGAGCAGTGGTTTCGCAGTGGCGCCGCCGATGGTTTCAATGTGATGCCGCCAGCGTTCCCCGAGGGCTTTGACGTGTTCCTCGATGAAGTGCTGCCGATCCTGCGCAAGCGTGGGCTGTTTCGCCATGAATACGCGGGCAGTACGCTGCGCGAACATTATGGTTTGAGTCGCCCGGTTTCGCGTTTTGCCCAGGCGCCCACCGCAACGACTTTTCCGTTGCGCAGCGCAGTGCAATCGATTCCATATCCTGTTTGATCTCGTTCCGGGCTAAAGCTGTATCAGCGGGAGAGCGCCTCAAAAGACTGTTGAGGCGCTCTCCCGTTGACGTTTTGTTGAAGACTCAGTGAGAGACAATCGGTGCCGTCACCGACTTGCCGAGCGCCGAGGTAATGGTGATGGTCGGGTTAGGCGACGGGCCACTGCCGGTGGTCGTGACCGATATCCGCCAGCGAGCGCCGGTACCGATCGGGACCAGGCTGGCCGTGCCAAGGTTCAGCGGGCCCGTGGTAGTCGAGGCTGTCGCTGTGATGGTGTTGCCCGTGCCTCGCGAGGTGGTGCCGCTCAGGTCCCACGTGTAGCGGCTGTTGCTGCGGGGGGTGACCACCGCGCTCGTGACCACCAGGTCTTCATTGACCGCCGCCGGGGCGGATACCGCCACGGATACCGTCGCCGTATTCGACACCGCATCCTTGGCGTCGCTGGCGTTATAGGTGAAGGTCGCGGTGAACGGCCCTGGGATGGTGGCTGGAGGGGTGTAGATCACGCGCACACCGTCGGTGCTGACGATGCCTTTACCCGAATCCGGCTGGTTCAGGTCCACCACTTTGAGCGGCAGATTACCGTCGGGGTCAGTGTCGTTGGCCAGCACGTTGATGGTCACCGGCTTGCCGGTGTTGCTGATGGCGCTGTCGGGGTTAGCCACCGGTTTTTGGTTATCGCCTTCGTGATTTTCGTCATCGCCACCGGTGCGGAAGGTCGGCAGCGCTGCGGAGGCCACGTAAGTGACACCGTCCCAGCCGGGCAGGGGCGTTGGCATCAACTGGAACTGGCCGGGATGTTCGATATCCCAGCGTAGCAACATGGACGTGTCTTCGTGCTGGGTGTTGTGGCAATGCTCGACGAACGTACCGGCAAACTCACGGAAGTGCAGCGCTACGTCAATTTCCACCGAACTGTCGATCTCCGCACCAATGCGATAGACATCCTTGCGCGCCCATTTTTCCCATTCCGGTGGTGCTTTACCGTCGCGGCTGAGAACAACGCCTTCCTCGAAATGCACGTGCACCGGGTGGCTCCAGCCGTTACCGCCGTTCTTGATTTTCCACACTTCGAGGGTGCCATCGCCGGAGAACCCGGCGTCCGTCGGACCGTTGGCCAATTGCGGGGCGGCGCTGATCCGGCGAGGGTCCATGGCGTAGCCGAAACCCCCGTCAGTCTTGACGGTCCAGGGGGCTTCGTCGGTGCCATCGGAGCGACCAAAAATGAACTCGCGATGCCGCGCCACCTTGAGTTTGGCCTGGTCGGTGACGCTGTCTCGGTCGATGGTCAGCGGGATCATTTTCTTGCCGGCCGCTTTGCCCGGTTTGGCGGGTTCATAGTCAGCCGGGTTCATGCTCACGTCCTGGCCGGTGTAAGGTTGCACCAACAGTTGCAAGAACTTGCCCACCACCGGGTCGCCCTTGTCCCATTTCGGACCATTACTGGTTTGCTTGATTTCGGCCTTGTACTCCTCGGACAGCACCTCGGCCAGGCTCACTTCCTCTGTCTGCGGGCCCTTGCCGGTCTCGTGCTCCATCAGGTTGACGAAGTACAGCTTGTCGCCGGGCTGGATGCCGTGTTTCGCGAAGTTGATGATGATGTCGTAACGCTCGGCGATCGCCTGTGTCGGCAGGATCGCGTTGTGCCTCTGTTTATCACCGTCGCCGTCAAGGTCCATGCTGCCGTCGAAGGGTATGGCATGTTCCATGATGTTGCCGTCATTGCCGATCATATGAAATGGCACGCGGTTGTAAGAGACTCCTGAGCCGGACGGGCCACGGAATTCGCCACCGGTACCGGCAACTTCACGCACCACGGCAATCTTGAAGTAGCGCGACACCGAGCCGTTGAGAATGCGGAAGCGATAACTGCGTGCGCGCACTTTCAGGCGCGGCTCGTACTGCCAGTTGACCAGCATCTGGTCGCCAAGAAAGCCGTCGGTGTTGAACGGGTTGAACCACAATTGACCGTTGGCGTCCCAGGCCTTGTCCGCGAGCACCAGATTGACGTCGTAGTCACGGTTGCCCCAAGGCAACGCCGAACCGCTGGGCAGGCGCAGGTTGACCCCGTCTTCCTGTGCTTCGTTGCCGCGATCCAGGGCGCTGTAATAATTCATCATCACCGCGTTGCCCTTGTAGACGTTTTGCGCGGTGAAATCGAGCATGTGGTCGTGGAACCAGTGGGTGCTCATGGTTTCACGCCAGTCGCCACGGATCTTGATGGTGCCGTTGTCGCATGTTTTCAGGCCGGGACTGGCGTCGTTGACGAAGAGTTTTTCGCCCGGTGCACAGGGGAAAGCCGCACGTGGATCATGGGCATCGGTGTTGATGGTGTCGTAACCGGCCAGTTGCAGCGGCCAGCGATAGTCGTAGTACTGCCCCGGAAAGAAGAAGGCGTTGGTGTAGCCATCGCTTTCAGCCGGGGAGTGTCCGTTGTGCTCGTGGGTGCTGATGGTGTGCAGGCCGAAACCCATATTGGCCGCCGGGTCGATCGGCAAGCCGTTGTAGTGCCGCATCAGCACCGGTTGGCCGTACCGCACCATCAACAGTTTTGCTGGAAAGGTGCCGTCGAAGGTCCACAAAGCGTTGTGATTTTGCAGCGGAAAATTGGGGTGGAAGCGTGTATCGATGCCTTTGGTGGTGCCCGTCGTGGTCGGGATGTCCGAGGTCTGATAATAGAGCCCACCCGGCCCGAATTCACCGGCCGCGTAGTTGTGCAATTGCCGGCGGTCGCGCATGCCTGTGTTGATCCGAGCGCCCACTTGCACGGTTTTGTAGGCGACCTGCGGGTAGAACTCGTTCCAGCGCTGGTGGGACCAGCCTTTCCCCGGTGGCCGTCCTTCGGCGGGCGAACCTACTGGGTGACGATTGAGGAAGGCTTCGATCTGCGCCTTCCACGGATTGCGGTCCAGTACGTTGGAGAACTGCGATGGGAACGGGAACAGGCCGGGCTGGCGCATGAACGCATCCAGCGCGGCACCTGCCGGGGCGCTGCGAGCGACGCTGTTCGGGTCCTGCGCAGGCGCGGGGCCGACGGTGGGGACGGGGAAGGTCAGGGGTGGCGCAGGGATCGTCGGGTCGAGTTTCTCCGTGCCGAATTCCTCGAACAACAACAGTTGCTGGGTAAAGGGCAGCGCCCCGAATAAGGGGCTGGGTTTACCGTTGGTAGGGAAGTTGTATGAGGTCTGCACACTCGGCGGCAGCACATTGTCTACAAGCGGCGTAGCACGGTCGCCATACACGCCATTGGGCAAGGCCAATGAGCCCTGGTTGGCCTCCGGCATTGCTTCAAGGGCGTCCATCGCCGCTTGGGGGTCGGCGGGCGGATTGTTATAGGCCGAAGGGTCCGTGGGTGGTGGCGGACTTACATCATCAAGCGGTGCTGCGCCGACCTTGGCCAGACTGAAGAAAATGACAGCGCCTACGCCGCATTTCCTAAAGAGATTCAGCGAATTGAACGCAGATGCCGTCTTTTTCATTGTATTCCCCATGCTTCTTGCCAAATGGCGAATGCTGCCGTGCCCAACGGAAACGACAGTTACTGCACTGCCAAGGGGTGTGGCAAAAATCGGGCCATCGGTAAAAATGAGGAAAAAAGTCTGATTTATTAAGGAGTTGTTTGGGAGTGTTTCTCAAATGAAACAATTAAGGGTGGGGGATATTCCTCTAGATAGGTGGCATTTTGCCTAATTGGGTGTGGCGCAACCCAATTTAGGTAATGGACATTCGCTTTCGTCCGGTGAACGATGTGTCATCGTACAACATGGGAGAATGCTCAGAAGCCTCGAATACCGTTGTTAATGACCGATAGACCACATGGATTGAGGGGCTGCAGCTACCGATTTCTGTAAGAAATCGAAATGTTCACAAGCCATCCTCTTCAAGACCAACGGCTATTTTTGATATTGACAGCCCAACATGTAACTAGATATAAATGGCACAGTTGTACGACGACAGACGATTCATCGACTGATCATGCCAAAAAATAAAAAGAGTGTCGGCCCCATCATGAAATCAACTTGCGTACTCATCCCCCTCAGCGTCGCTCCCTCTGGTCTGATCTTGTCTGCTTGCGCGCCCGCACAGTCAGTTCCGTCGCAGGCGACCGTCCCGCCAAACCCCTGCTAGTACTCGCAACACGCCAACTCCAGCCACCAGCAATTGCACGGCGCGCAATGCAACCGGCGGCGGGGTACAGCATAAGTTGATCGCAAAACCCGGCTGAACCTGACCAGCCTTGGCGCGGAATCTTCGCGTTTTGGCGATGCTCTACGACACAATTGATCTCGCTTGAAACCGAGAGATCATCACCACAATCCAATAATAAAGTGATGCCATGAATCTGAACGAGCCCATCAATGCGAATGTGCAACGTGTTGGCCAAGCGGTTGGCAAATACCGCTGGACGATCTGCGCGTTGCTGTTTTTTGCCACGACCATCAACTACCTGGACCGCCAGGTACTGAGTCTGTTAGCGCCGCAACTGTCGACGCAGTTTGGCTGGAGTAACACCGACTACGCCAACATCGCCTCGGTTTTCCAGTTTGTGTACGCGATTTCCATGCTGTTTGCTGGTCGCTTCGTCGACAAGATCGGTACCAAGAAAGCGTATATCTGGGCGATCGGCATCTGGTCCACGGGTGCAATCATGCACGCCTTTGCTGTGCCAATGGGTGAGGGCATTGGCGCCCTGAGCAGCGCGCTCGGCCTTGCCGTCATTCCGGTCTCGATTGCCGGTTTCATGCTGTCTCGCGCGGTGCTGGCGATTGGTGAAGCGGGTAACTTCCCGATCGCGATCAAGGCCACCGCAGAGTACTTCCCGAAGAAAGAACGTTCCTTCGCCACCGGTATCTTCAACTCCGGTGCCAACGTGGGCGCGGTCCTGGCGCCGATCTGCGTACCGTTGATTGCGGCTCTCTGGGGCTGGGAAGCGGCCTTTATCGTGATCGGCATGCTGGGCTTCGTCTGGGTCGCCGTCTGGATTGCGGTCTACCAGAAGCCGGATCAGCAAAAGCGTCTGTCGGCTGAAGAACTGGCGTACATCCGTAGCGATGAACCTGTGCAAGTGGTCACCCCGCAAGTGTCGGGTGTCGCTGCCAAAAAAGTCTCGTGGTTCAAGTTGCTGACCTACCGCCAGACCTGGGCTTTCGCCTTCGGCAAGTTCATGACCGACGGTGTGTGGTGGTTCTTCCTGTTCTGGCTCCCGACTTACCTGTCGGCACAATACGGCATGAAGGGCGCGGCCATCGTGGCACCGCTGGCCGTGTTGTACAGCTTGACGATGATCGGCAGTATTGGTGGCGGCTGGTTCCCGAGCTACTTCATGAAGCGCGGCGACAAGCCGTATGACGGTCGCATGAAAGCCATGCTGGTGATCGCGCTGTTCCCGTTGGTGGTATTGCTGGCGCAGCCATTCGGTTACATCAGCTTTTGGGTCCCTGTGTTGCTGATTGGCGTTGGCGCATCGGCGCACCAGGCGTGGTCGTGCAACATCTTCACGACGGTGTCCGACATGTTCCCGCAAAAAACCATCGCTTCGGTGGTCGGCATTGGTGGCATGGCCGGTGGCTTGGGCGGTGTGGTGATGACCAAGGTCGGCGGTTATGTGTTCGACTACTACAAATCGGTCAACGACATTCACACCGGCTACATGATCATGTTCGCTATCTGTTCGGTAGCCTATCTGGTGGCCTGGAGCGTGATGAAACTGCTGGTGCCACGCCACAAGGAAATCACTGATCTGTAAACAGCGATCAGTGCAATAGAAGGCCCCGTCCCGCGAAAGTGGGACGGGGCTTTTTCGTTTCAGGCATCTGATCCGTATTTTCCCGAGCCATCTGCCTCTGTTATGTACTCAGTTGCGAGCTCACAATGACGGCACACAACGAACTCACAATGTAGGAGACCCCAATGAACAAGATGGCAATTTTCCTGGGTGGATTTCTGGTGCTGACCATTTTGATCGGTGCCCTGGCCACGATTTCCCCCGTTTGATCCTTATGCCACCAGAGTGCTGATCAAACCTCTTCCCGCCACCGACGCGCCTGAACCAACAATGCCGGCGCAAAGTGCAGCACAACCATGCGCACCAGATGATGAGTCAGGATGAACACCACGTTCAGCCCGCCACTGAAGGCGACCATGGAAATGGTCTCGATAGCGCCCGGCATGTAGGCCAGCCATAACGACCAGGGATCGCTGCCCCACACCCGCCCGGCCACGCTGGCAAACGCTGCGGCGATCAGCAACATCAGGCCGACTGACATCAACGCGGCACGCCCGTGGCGAATGAGCTCAGGGAAGCTGATGTCCTTGAATTTCGAGCCGATCAGCACACCGAGCAGGATGGCAGCGGAGTCGACACTCCATGACGGCATGTGAAAGCCCTGCAAGTAGCCGGTCTTGACGTACACGCCTGTGAGCACGATAGCGGTAAGCATGAACGGTGCCGGGACGCCGACGTTCAACAGTAAACGACCGAGCAACAGGCACAAGGCGATCAGCGATAACAAGGTCAACGCCAGACCCATGTCCAGCGGGATGCTGTGGGCAATCGGCACGGAGGTCTGCCCGGGAATGCAAAAACTCACGAGGAGCGTGATGGAGATCAGTCGCACCAGATGCACGACGATCACCTTGCCGGATGCGCGTTCGGATTCGAGCAAGTCGAACACCGCCGCGAGTGCGCCGGGGTAGACGGCCAGCAGGGTGTCCTTGCGGTTCCATCCGGCAATTTTCAGCAGCGCCAGACCGGCCACCGCGCTTTGCACCATCAGGCACACCAGCATCACGCCGAGGCTGGGCAAGATAGCCGCGACAGTGTGACTGTCCCACGCCGTAAACATCAGCCCGGTCGCGATTCCCAGGACGATTTGCACATAGCCGAGGCCGTAACGCAGGGTAGGGGAGAAGCGCAGGTTACTGGCGATCAGTGCGCTCGCGAATATCGATCCCAGCAACAGGCCATGGGGGATGCCGACGTATTGCAGCGCAGCGCCGACTCCGGTGGCAATCAGTAAACACAATAGGGTTTTCATGAGACTTCCTTGAGTATGAATTCCCCGAGGCTTACATCCGGGCTGCCCATGTTTTCCCACTGAACGGCATGAAGCGTCAAGAACGCTGATCTCCCTGTCCTTTAGGCGATATCCACTGGCTTATTAGCGATAGTCGGTAATCTGTGAACGGGTTAGAGTCGTGATCACGTTCCTGGCAAACCCGGATGACCCTGATGACGCGCCCTCGTTTCTTACCCGACAACTTCACCCTGACCCTGATCGGTGTGGTGCTGCTCGCCAGTGTGTTGCCCGTCAGCGGTCAGGTCGCGGTGGGCTTCGGTTGGCTGACCAACATCGCTATTGCTCTGCTGTTTTTTCTGCATGGCGCCAAGCTGTCTCGCGAGTCGATCATCGCCGGTGCCGGGCATTGGCGTCTGCACGTGCTGGTGTTCAGTCTGACCTTTGTGCTGTTCCCGCTGCTCGGCCTGGCGCTGAAGCCGGTGCTGTCGCCGCTGATCGGTGACGATCTGTACATGGGCATGCTCTACCTCTGCGCGCTGCCCGCCACGGTGCAGTCGGCCATTGCCTTTACCTCCCTGGCACGAGGCAACATACCGGCGGCGATTTGCAGTGCGGCGGCGTCGAGTCTGTTCGGGATTTTCATCACGCCGTTACTCGTGACGCTGTTGCTGAATGTGCACGGCGATGGCGGTTCGACCCTTGATGCGATTGTGAAGATCAGCGTGCAACTGCTGCTGCCGTTCATTGCCGGGCAGATCGCGCGGCGCTGGATCGGCGCCTGGGTCGGGCGCAACAAGAGTTGGTTGAAGTTCGTGGATCAGGGCTCGATTCTGTTGGTGGTCTTCGGCGCGTTCAGCGAAGCGGTGAATGAAGGCATCTGGCATCAAATCCCGCTGTGGGAGCTGGCCGGGCTGGTGGTGGCTTGCTGCGTATTGCTGGGGCTGGTGTTGGTGGCCTCCACGGTGCTGGGCAAAGCCTTTGGGTTCAATGTGGAAGACCGCATCACCATTGTGTTCTGCGGTTCGAAGAAAAGCCTGGCCACCGGTGTACCGATGGCCCAAGTGCTGTTCGCCGGCAGCACCATTGGCGTGTTGATCCTGCCACTGATGCTGTTTCATCAAATCCAGCTGATGGTTTGTGCCGTGCTTGCCCAGCGCTACGCCAAACGCCAGGAATCGGTTGCTGAGTTGATGGCGCAAGTGGATCCTTGATCGCCTGAGTCCCGAGCTTCGTCCGGAGTGATGCATGAAGGTTGGCGTGATTTCCGATACCCACGGTTTGCTCCGCGCCGAAGCCGTCGCGGCGTTGGATGGGTGTGAGCGGATCATTCATGCGGGTGACATCGGTAGCCGGGACATTCTCGATCAACTGGCGTCTATTGCCCCGCTGCATGTCGTGCGAGGGAACAATGATCTGGGTGAGTCCTGGGCAGAACCGCTGGATGATCTACTGCGTTTTGAGCTGAACGGATGGGGTACGTTGCTGGTGCATGACATCGCCGATGTTCCGGCCGTACTTGATGCTGACGTCAAGCTGGTGATCACCGGGCATTCGCACAAACCACGCATCGAATGGCGCGGCGACCGGTTATTCCTCAATCCCGGCAGTGCGGGGCGGCGGCGCTTCAAGCTGCCGGTGACGCTGGCGTTGATTGAGGTGCTGGAAACCTCGATTGAGCCGCGACTGGTTTCGCTGGTGGAATGATTTTTTTTTGCGCCGATGTCTATTCCACCTTATGCCGGAGGAAGTCCGGAGGTAATTCGCCAATGCCTTGCAGGCGGGCTTCGAGAAACTCGCGCAACACGCGAACCTTTGTCGAAAACCGGCGATTGGGAAGGTAAGCCATGTAAATCTGTCTTCCTGTCAGTGAATTAACGAAACGATAGTCCGGCAGGACAATTTGCAATTGACCGTTCAGCAGCTGGTCGCGCACCAGCCAGATTTCGAATTCCGCTATTCCCAACCCCCCACAGACCGCTTCGAGCAACAGCTCCGAGTTGTCTGATTGAAGATTGCCCTGCGGGAAAATCGAATGCTTTTCCTCGTCCCGGACAAAATACCAATGCGGGTCGCTATCCGGGTGCACGTAGACCAGACAGTTATGGGCGCTCAGATCGCCAGGCGTCTGGGGATGTGCATGCTGTGCAAGGTATTCAGGCGTGGCGCAAAGCAGCGAATCGTTGCGGGAAATCGGGTAGGCGATCAGGTTCTCCAAATGGTTTTCACCCTCATGGATATCCAGATCAAAGCCCCCCACGATCATATCGTTGTGGTTGTCTGTGAGCCGCAGATCCATCTGGATGCCGGGGTACATCTTTAGAAAGGGGGCGATCAGCGGCGCGAGGAAACGTCTGCCGAACGCCACCGGTGACGTGAGTTTCAGCGGGCCACTGGGTGCTAGGTTGAGATCGCTGACCACACGCAAGGTGTCATCCAGGTCGGCAATCATCGACAACGCCCGCGCGTGATAGATCTGCCCCGCCTCGGTCAGAGCGACGATATGCGTGGTGCGATGGAGCAGGGTGGTGTTCAGCGATTTTTCCAGCGCTGAAATGGTCCTGGTCAACGTCGAGGGAGAGACGTGCATCTCTCGGGCTGCCGCGGAAAAGCTGCCCAACTCGACGACTTTCACCAAGGCCCTCATCACCCCAAGATGATCGATGCGTGCAATTTCGGAGCTCATTTCAGGTAATTGCCTTTGCGCTGGGTGCAAAACCGAATTCCTTTGCTCGATGTTCCACCGGTTTTTATCGGAATATAGACTCAAACCCATGCCGTGCGCACATCCTTGTTGCCCGTCAACGCATATTCCCCGTTGCAAGTCGGAGTTTGAAGAATCTCATGAATTTTCCTGCCCATGTTCCCATCGCCATTGCCACTCGAAACGAACATGTGGAGCGAATCCATTGGGGGTCAGTGGCCGTGGTTGATAGCGAGGGCGCGTTACTGGCCTACGCCGGCGACCCGGCCTCCATGACATTTTCCCGTTCGACGCTCAAGCCGTTCCAAGCCGTTCCTTTTGTACGTGACGGGGGACCCGAGCGCTTTGGTTTCACCGATGATCAGGTAGCCTTGATGTGCGCCAGCCACTCCGGGGAAGAGTCGCACGTCGACGCCGTGAGCAACATGCTGACCAAAATCGGTCACGAAGCGCATGACCTGGGTTGTGGCTGCCATTTGCCGGATTTCTACAGTGGCGACAATCTCCCGCCCAAAGGTTTTCACTTCGACCAACGCCACCACAATTGTTCCGGAAAACACACCGGGTTTCTTGCCTACTGCCGCCTCCACGGACTAGAGAGCAGTTCTTACCTGGCGCCCGACCATCCCCTGCAACGCGATATCCAGCGGGTCGTCGCAGGGTTGACGCGGATGCCGCAAAATCAGCTTTGGACGGGGACTGACGGCTGCAACGCGCCAAACCTGGGAATGCCTCTGTCGCGACTTGCGCTGTTATGGGCACGGCTGGCCAGTGGTGATGCCGGGAACGACACAAGCCTCAGTCCTGTTTTGCAGCGGCTGTTCGACGCCATGTGTCGTAATCCTCAGATGGTCTCCGGTACCGGTCGATCCGATCTGGGCATCACCCTGTCCTCCAATGGTGATTGGGTCGCCAAAACGGGGGCTGATGGCGTGCAGACGGTAGGTATCCGCAGTCGCGGACTGGGCGTGGCGGTCAAGGTCAGCGATGGTGATTTTCCCAGTGTGTTTGCCGTCACCATCTCGGTGCTCAAGCAGTTGGGCGTGTTGGAAGGCGAGAATCCATTATTGGCACCTTGGGCAGATCCCGCATTGAACAATTGCAATGGCGCGCCGGTGGGTCAGTTGAAAGCCACTGTGCAATTGAAGTTCGTCTGATGCACAGTGCCGGCAGGCACGAATCACAAATCTTACGCAGAGCTCAAGCCATGCAATCGACGCGCTCACTGGATCACAAACCCCCAGCCATTTCATTGCGGGCAGTGAATAAATTTTTCGCCAGTCAGCAGGTGCTGTTTGATGTAGACCTGCAAGTACAGCCCGGTGAAGTGGTGGTGATTATCGGCCCCTCCGGCTCGGGTAAATCGACGTTGTGCCGGTGCATCAATCGTCTGGAAGCGATCGACAGCGGTGAGATTTTTCTGCACGGTGAACGCCTTCCGGAAGAGGGCGGTGCGTTGGCGAAGATGCGTGCCAAAGTGGGCATGGTTTTCCAGAACTTCAATTTGTTTGCCCACCGGACAGCGATGCAGAACGTTGCGATGGGCCCACGCAAAGTCCTCGGCATGAGTCGCCAGGATGCAGATGCATGGGCCATGCAATTGCTTGATCAGGTCGGCTTGGGGCACAAGGGAAAGTCGTACCCCGCAGAGTTGTCGGGTGGACAGCAACAGCGCGTCGCGCTCGCKCGTTCACTGGCGATGAAGCCCAGTGTCATGTTGTTCGATGAGCCGACCTCGGCACTTGACCCTGAAATGGTCAACGAGGTGCTGAAGGTGATGGTCGAACTGGCTCGCAGCGGTATGACGATGGTGGTGGTCACCCATGAAATGGGCTTCGCTCGCTCGGCGGCTGACCGGATCGTGTTCATGGACGCCGGTCGCATCGTCGAAAGTGCTCCCCCCGAGATTTTTTTCAGCGCTCCGCGTTCAGAGCGTGCTCGCGATTTTCTTTCCAAAGTACTCGCACACTGAATCACGCAGTAGAACCCACAATAACAAGAGAGATAGACCATGCGCCCAAACCGATTTGCTGCTCTTAGCCTTTCCCTGCTGACGTCCTGCATGTTTGCCGGCCTTGCATCGGCCGACACGACAGAGAAATTTGCGGCCGATTCGACGATGGCCAAAATTCACGAGCGAGGCAAACTGGTCGTTGGCACCTCGCTGAACACGCTGATGTTTTCCTCACGTAATCCCATGACCGGCGATGTCGAGGGCTTCGAGGCTGAGTTGGCAAGGATGCTGGCCAAACGGCTGACGGGGTCGGAAGACAACATCGAGTGGGTCAGCACGACGCCGGAAAACCGCATCCCGTTGGTACAGAACAAACGAGTCGACCTGGTCATCTCGACCATGACGGTCACGGATGAACGTAAAAAGGTCATTGGGTTTGCCGGTCCGTATTACCTCGCGGGGCAGGATTCGCTGGTCAGGGCGGACGACCATTCGATCAATAAAACCGCAGACCTCGACACCAAGACCGTCTGTGTCCTGAGCGGCACCACCGTTGAGCGCAACCTCAAACCTGTGGCGCCCAATGCCAAGATAGTGACCTTCAGCGACGCCTCTGCCTGCGTGGAAGGGCTGATCGACAAACGTTTCGATGCCTATGTCGACGACGGCGCCACGCTGGTCGGAGAGTCGATGCGTCAACCCGGCAAGATGCGCGTAGTCGGCACCCCCTTTACCGAAGAGCCCTACGGGATCGCCGTGGTCAAGGAAGACAACGCGTGGCGTGACTGGATCAATTCGCAACTGAGCACGTCGATCCGTGATGGCCAGTGGCAAAAAATGTATGACAAGGAACTCGAAGCCGGTTTGGGCGCGCCCCAAGTGCCCGTCATCCAATAAGAAAGCAATCCGCAGAGGGTGACCTTGATGCCTTATATCGAACGCTTTATTGGGGGTATCGCGATAAGCGTCGAGCTCACCCTACTGTCTTTCGCCATAGCCATTGTCCTGGGACTGCTGTTGGCGGTCATGAGGGTAAGCCCATGGCCGACATTTCGCTGGTTCGCCAGCGGTTACGTCGAGCTCATGCGGATGATGCCGCTTCTGGCGCTATTGCTGCTGTTTACCTTCGGCTTGCCCAAGCTTGGTTTCATGTATTCGCTGTTCACCTCCACGGTCCTGGTGCTGGGCTTGTATAGCGCTGCCTGGATCTGTGAGGTGGTGCGGGCGGGCATCAATACCGTTTCTCTGGGGCAGATCGAAGCCGCGCGAAGCATCGGGATGCGCTTTGATCAAATCCTCGCCGAAGTGGTGTTACCGCAAGCGGTGCAGTCGGTCATCGCACCGCTGGGCAATCTGTTCATCATTCAAATAAAGGCGTCGGCGATTGGTGCTGCGATTGGTGTCGCGGATATCACCTACACCGCACAGAGGATCAACTTCGATACGGCCCTGGCGGTGCCGACTTTCCTCGGCGCCATGGCTGCCTATTTGCTGCTGACCCTTCCCGCTGGTTGGTTCTTTCGCTACCTGGAGCAAAAAATGGCGGTGATCCGATGAGCTTCGATAATGTGCTGTACGAACCACCGGGGCCGATTGCCAGAAGGCGTAACCGAATTATCTCGGTGTTCGGCGCGATACTCCTGCTCGCTGGCTTGATGGCGGTCGGTCTGAGGCTGGACGAGAGCGGTCAGTTCGACGCTAAACGCTGGGAGATTTTCCTCCATCCGGGGACGCTGCGCTTTCTGTTTGAAGGGCTGGTGGCGACCTTGCTGGCCGCCGTGATCAGCATGATATTGGCGTTCAGCCTCGCGGTGCCGTTGGCGATTGCGCGGTTATCCGACAGGCTCTGGTTACGCACACTGGCAGCCGCCTATATCGGCTGTTTTCGTGCCGTACCGTTACTGTTGCTGATCCTGTTTACCGTCATCCTATTGCCTTCCATGGGGCTGAATTGGACGGCCCTGGGGTATCTGGTATTCGGCATGGTGCTGCATCACAGTGCGATGACGGCGGAAATCGTCCGCACCGGGATTCTTTCCTTGGGGCGAGGTCAGAGGGAAGCTGCGCTGTCTATCGGCATGCGAGAGCACCAGGCGATGCTCTGGATTGTGCTGCCACAGGCGTTGAAACTCATGTTGCCGGCCTTGGTCAGTGCGGTGCTGGCCATTGTTCAAGACACATCACTGGGCTACATCATTCCATACGAGGAGCTGCTGCGCCGTTCACAGCAGATATCCAGCTTCGCGCCGCAAACTCTGCTTCAGTCCGCGTTTATCGTGACGGTCATTTATGGCTTTGTCAGCGCACTGCTATTGGCCCTGCGCCGCTGGATCGAACGGCGGCAGGCCTATACCTCCCGAGCAGTGAATGGGAGTGAAGGCGTTACAGCCTCGGCGGTTTTCACAGAAACGCTGGGAGGTATTCCGGGTGTAACGCCTGCGCTGGGTAATGTATCGGCGCAAGCGTCCACTCGTGATAAATAAATAGTTCGCTGATTTGTACAAAAGGATCGAGCCTGCCTTTGGACCACCCCAACCCGAATAAGCGGTTCGGGGTGGTCCATTCAAGGCCTCACTTCACATCAAACCGATCCAGGTTCATCACCTTGGTCCATGCCGCTACGAAGTCTTTAACAAACTTCTCCTTCGCGTCACTGCTGGCATAAACCTCGGCCAGCGCCCGTAACTGCGCATGCGAACCAAAGACCAGATCCACACGCGTCCCGGTCCACTTCACTGCACCGGTTTTACGATCACGGCCTTCAAACTCTTCAGCCGCCTCGGAGGTGGGTTTCCACTCCACGCCCATGTCGAGCAGGTTGGTGAAGAAGTCGTTGGTCAGCGCTTCCGGTTGTTGGGTGAAGACGCCATGTCGGGTTTGTCCGACGTTGGTGTTGAGCACACGAAGGCCGCCGATCAGCGCAGTCATTTCGGGCGCGGTGAGCGTCAGTTGTTGTGCCTTGTCGATCAGTAGATGCTCGGCCGATACGCGGTAGCGGGTTTTCAGGTAGTTGCGGAAGCCATCGGCAATCGGTTCGAGGAAGCCGAAGGAATCCACGTCCGTTTGCTCTTGCGACGCGTCCGCCCGCCCTGGTGTGAACGGTACTGTGACGGTTTGGCCGGCATTTTTTGCCGCTTGTTCGACACCCGCGTTACCAGCCAGCACGATCAGGTCGGCCAGCGAGACTTTTTTGCCGCCAGCGTTGAACTCGCTCTGGATGCTTTCGAGTTTCGCCAGCACGTTCGCCAGTTGCTCAGGCTGGTTGGCTTGCCAGAATTTCTGCGGGGCCAGACGCAGGCGTCCGCCGTTGGCGCCGCCGCGTTTATCGGAGCCGCGGAAGGTCGAAGCCGCTGCCCAAGCCGTCGATACCAGTTGCGAGACTGACAAGCCAGAGGCGAGGATTTTGCTCTTGAGTGCAGCGACGTCGCTGTCATTGACCAAGGCATGATCCACCGCCGGGATGGGGTCTTGCCACAGCAGTTCTTCATTCGGCAATTCCGGGCCGAGGTACCGGGAGAGGGGGCCCATGTCGCGGTGGAGCAGCTTGAACCAGGCACGGGCGAAGGCGTCGGCCAGTTGATCGGGATTGGCCAGGAAGCGTCGCGAAATCGGCTCATAGATCGGGTCGAAACGCAGGGCCAGGTCCGAGGTCAGCATGGTCGGATTACGCCGTTTGGACGGGTCGTGAGCGTCCGGAATGGTGCCGGCACCGGCGCCGTTTTTGGCCACCCACTGATGCGCCCCGGCGGGGCTTTTGCTCAGTTCCCAGTCGAAACCGAACAGGTTTTCCAGGTAGTTGTTGCTCCATTTTGTCGGCGTGGTGGTCCAGGTCACTTCCAGGCCGCTGGTGATCGTGTCCGGGCCTTTGCCGGTGCCAAAACTGTTTTTCCAGCCAAAGCCTTGCTGTTCAAGACCGGCTGCTTCCGGCTCGGCGCCGACATTGTCGGCAGGTCCGGCGCCGTGGGTTTTACCGAAGGCGTGGCCGCCAGCGATCAGCGCCACGGTTTCTTCATCGTTCATTGCCATGCGGCCGAAGGTCTCGCGGATGTCCTTGGCGGAAGCCACGGGATCCGGATTGCCTTCAGGGCCTTCGGGGTTGACATAGATGAGGCCCATTTGCACGGCGGCCAGTGGATTTTCCAGATTGCGGCCCTGCTCGGTTCGGCTCTCTTCGTTTTCCCCGGGCTCAGCCACCAGCGGGCCTTCACCGGGTTCTTGCATGGGCTCGTTTTCTTTGCCGTAGCGGGTATCACCACCCAGCCATTTGTTTTCGGAGCCCCAGTACACGTCTTCGTCCGGCTCCCAAACGTCCGGAYGACCACCGGAGAAACCAAAGGTCTTGAAGCCCATCGACTCCAGCGCGACGTTCCCGGTGAGTACGATCAGGTCAGCCCAGGAAATATTGCGGCCATATTTTTGCTTGATCGGCCAGAGCAGCCGGCGCGCCTTGTCGAGGCTGACGTTATCCGGCCAGCTGTTGAGTGGTGCAAAGCGTTGTTGACCGGAGCCTGCACCACCCCGGCCATCACCGGTGCGATAGGTGCCGGCGGCGTGCCAGGACATGCGAATGAAGAGTGGCCCATAGTGACCAAAGTCCGCTGGCCACCAGTCTTGCGAATCGGTCATCAGCGCCGTGAGGTCTCTTTTGACCACTGCAAAGTCGAGTTTTTTGTAGGCTTCGGTGTAGTTGAAACCCTCATCCAGGGGATCGGACAGGGACGAGTGCTGGTGGAGGATTTTCAGATTCAGTTGGTTCGGCCACCAATCGCGGTTCGTCGTGCCACCGCCAGCGGCGTGGTTAAACGGGCATTTCGATTCATTTGCCATGTGCGAGCTACCTTTGGTCGTGTTCATCCGGGCTATTCGGCCCTTTGTGGGTTCTGGAATAGCGACGAGCGAAAGCAATGACACAGGCTGCTGGGCCAGCAGTTCGATTCACTGATTGTTTTGATCACACGGAAATCGGTACAGCGGAAAACGAGGTGTAATCA
>NZ_JBFULH010000022.1:0-29287 GCF_056400445.1 Pseudomonas sp. P5_B2
CAACCAGTTCTGACTCACCACCCTCCCCGTAGCAGCTGCCGAGCAGCGCGAGGCTGCGTCTGGGATATTTCTGACAAAACGCGATTGCCCGGTGAAGTTCAAGACGGTATCTACAGGGCGGGTTATAGCGTCAGGGTGCCGCTGATACACGTCACCACCGCACCGCCAATCCAGATTTCATCGCCCACTTGATCCACCTGAATGCGCCCCGCCCGCCCCATCGTCAGGCCCTGGCTGACCACATAGGACGCTGGCGCCAGCCCCTCTGCGAGCAACCATTGCGCAATCCCGGCGTTCAAACTGCCGGTGGCCGGGTCCTCCGGCATGCCGTCACCGGAGATGAAAGCCCGTACTTCGAACTGCGCGTCATCGCCATCACGCTCGGGATTCCACGGCGCGATTACGCCGACCGCCAGGCCAAGCATCTGTGAATGATCCGGTTGCAAATCCAGCACCAGCTGGCGATCCTCGACCATGACCGCCAACCAGCCAGCACCGTTATCCACCCACTGCGCCCTGACGATAGCGCCCACCTCCAGCCCAAGCCCGCGTCGCACGCGCTCCACCAGATCGGCGTCCACCGGCCCTGCGTTGATCAAAGGTGGCGCGAGAAACGCCAATTCCCCGCCTTGTCGGCGGACGCGCACCAGCCCGACACCGCACTCCTGAATGATCTCCTCGCCCTTGGGCACACCACCCGCCTCAAGCCAAGCATGGCAGGTGCCCAATGTCGGATGGCCGGCGAAGGGCAATTCGTTCAGGGTGGTGAAGATCCGCACGCGGTAGTCGGCGCGCGGATCGCGCGGTTCCAGTACAAACGTGGTTTCACTGAGGTTGGTCCAGGTGGCGAACGCGGCCATGCGTTCGTCACTGAGTTCATCCGCGCCGAACACCACCGCCAATGGATTGCCCTTGAGGGCGACGCGGCTGAAAACATCTACTTGTTTGAAATCGAATGAGCTCATTGCCTGCCTTGGTCTTGATGAAGTCAAAAGGATCTACTTGGGAATTTCCAGCCCGCGCATCACCGCCGGCCGCGCCAGGAAACGCTCCAGTACCCGCGTGACGTTCTTGAAGTCCTTGATGCCCACCAGATCGCCAGCCTCATAGAAGCCGATCAAGTTGCGCACCCACGGGAACGTCGCGATGTCGGCGATGGTGTAGCGCTCGCCCATGATCCAGTCGCGCCCTTCAAGGCGTCCATCCAAAACCTTTAGCAAACGTTTACTTTCATCGACGTAACGGTCGCGGGGCCGTTTGTCTTCGTAGTCCTTGCCGGCAAATTTGTTGAAGAAACCGAGCTGGCCGAACATCGGCCCGATGCCGCCCATTTGAAACATCAGCCATTGAATCGTCTCGTACCGCGCTGCCGTTTCCTGAGCCAGCAGTTGCCCGCTCTTGTCGGCGAGGTAAATCAGAATCGCCCCGGACTCGAACAACGGCAGGGGTTTGTCGTCGGGACCGTGGGGGTCGAGGATCGCCGGGATTTTGTTGTTGGGGTTCAGCGACAGAAATTCGGGGGACATCTGGTCTTGGGTGTCGAAGCCTACCCGGTGCGGTTCGTAGGGCAGCCCGATCTCTTCGAGCATGATCGACACCTTGACGCCATTGGGGGTCGGCAAGGAGTAAAGCTGGATCCAGTCGGGGTACTGAGCCGGCCATTTTTGAGTGATCGGGAACGTAGACAGATCGGTCATCGGGAGCATCCATCGCCAAAAGAAAGGCTTGAGCATAATCCAGGATCACCGTCCACCGGTTGCGATTTTTCGGCGTTATCGAAACCGCTGATGATCACGATCAACGGAACTCAGCCTTCGCCAGCCCCTCTAGCGCGTACCCTGTCCATAATTTCGCAACATTCTGTCGATAACCTTTGCTGCAACCCGTTCAAGCTTGTCGATACAGTGCCGCCCCCGGCGGAATCGAACCAAATAGGCTTCAGAGGACTCTGAGCCATGCCCTTTCGGACACGGACCGCTCATAGACATGGAAAACACCCGAAGCTGGAAGCTTGTGGTGTAAAGGTTTGTCAGCCTTAACTGAATGCGCTGGAAGATCACTTATTCACATGATGAACCTTTCAAATTTCGCTAAACGCTTCAAACAACGTGCGTATGTATTTCTGCCAGCGGTGCTGGTGACGAGCGCATTGTTTTTGTCGCTGGAGTCCAGCGAAAGCCGCGCCCAACCGGCGGACGGCACCCAAACCCTGGTGTTCCTGCGTCACGCAGAGAAACCCGCCGGTGGTCTGGGTCAGCTCAATTGCCAGGGCCTCAACCGCGCCATCGACCTGGCCACCTTGTTGCCGGAAAAATTCGGCAAGGCCAACTACGTGTTTGCTGCCAACCCGACGCGCAATATCGAGGAAGGCGAACTGGACAATTCCTACAGCTACATCCGTCCACTGATGACCATCAGCCCCAGTGCGATCAAGCTCGGTTTGCCGGTGAACATCAAATACTCGGCCAACGACACCAGCGACCTGGCAGACGAATTGCTCAACAACAAGTATCACAACTCCATCATCTACACCGCCTGGTCCCACGGCTACCTGCCAGAGTTGATCAACAAGGTCGCTGCAGAAGCCGTCGGCAAGCAACAGAACATCACCGAGGACTGGGCGTCCAGTGACTACGATTCGGTGTATGTGCTGACCCTGACCTGGCACAACGGCAAGGCCAGCCTCGATAGTCACAGTTACAAGCAAGGGCTGGATAACGGGTCGCAGACTTGTCCGACCTGAGGGGGCGGGGCTGCTTTGCTTTAAGATTTGTAGCGCCTGCAAGGGCCCTATCGCGAGCAGGCTCGCTCCCACAGTTAATCTCGGTCGTACACAAAATCTGTGTTTACTGAGGATCTAATGTGGGAGCCTGCTCGCGATGGGGCCGGCAAAAACGGCCTAACTGTTACTGACTCACCCGCGCCCGCAGGTATTCAAGGACAGCCGCCTGCTCCCCGGCAAACTCAATCCGCGCCCCTTTCTTCTCCCGCTGAAACGCATACATCGGGTCGTAGTACTCGCGAAGCAGCCCTTCGATCCAGCCCCGGTGCAGGTCCACCGCACCGCTTCGCCCCTGCTCTGCCAAGGCTTCTTCCATCAAAGTCAGCATCCGCCGATGGCGTTCACCGCCCAGACGTTTCTGCACGTTGTTAAGGCTTTCCAGCAAGCGCTCGGAAAACCGCGCAAATCCTTCATCGCCATGCACCCCAATGAACTCGGCACACAAGTCCACCACGTAATCGCGCAGAATCCGCTCGACGCGCCCTTCAAGGCTGTCTTCCAGCCAGACCATCGGAAACTGCTGCATGCCCTGAAACAGCGGCAACGGCAAGGCGCAACTGCCGACCGCCCGGCTCTCGTCTTCCAGCACAAACTGCTCGATGCCGTGGGCGCGTTTTTTCAGGACATCCACCGCCAGACGGTTCTCGAAATCGATGTTGGACGGTTGCCCGGTCGCACGTTTTCCAAAGCTGGAGCCGCGATGATTGGCGTGGCCTTCAAGGTCGAGTCCGTTGTTCAACTGCGTGAGCACTTCGGTCTTGCCGGTGCCGGTCATGCCGCCGAGCAACACGAAATCGCACTGGGCAACCGCCTGATCGAGCGTGTCGAGCAAAAATGTGCGCATGGCCTTGTAGCCGCCACCGACCCGGGGATAGTCAATGCCGGCCTCGTCCTTGAGCCACTGCTGGACGATCTGCGAACGCAAACCGCCGCGGAAACAATACAAATAGCCCTCGGGGTGCGCCCGGGCAAAATCAGCCCAGGCCTGGATGCGCTCCGCCTTGATCTCGCCGGACACCAGTTGATGCCCCAATGTAATGGCCGCCTGCTGACCTTGCTGCTTGTAACAGGTGCCGATGCGCTGGCGCTCGCTGTCATTCATCAGCGGCAGGTTGACCACGCAGGGGAATGAGCCCTTGCTGAATTCCACTGGCGCGCGGGCATCCATCATCGGCCGGTCGTGGAGAAAAATGTCGCGGTAATCGGTGAAGTCGATGGACATCAAAACACCTCAACCGCGTGTGTCTGTCGCTCAACCAGTTCACCGATGGGTTCCAGGCTCAGGCCCAGTTCAGCCGCCACCGCGAGGAACTGTTCATTGCCCTCGGGCGTGACCGCTATCAACAGGCCACCGCTGGTCTGTGGATCGCACAGCACGCGTTTGTGCAGCTCCTGAAGCCGTCCCAGTTTGCTGGCGTAGCTGTCGAAGTTGCGCAGCGTCCCGCCTGGCACGCAGCCTTGGTCCAGGTAGTACTCGACACCCGGCAGGCGCGGCACGCGGTTGTATTCGATGCGGGCAGTCAACTGGCTGCCGTCGGCCATTTCCACCAGATGCCCCAGCAGGCCGAACCCGGTGACGTCGGTCATCGCGGTCACGCCGTCGAGCTTGCCAAAACGGCTGCCGGGTTTGTTCAGGGTGCACATCCAGTCGCGGGCCAGGCCAATGTCGGCAGTGCGCAACTTGCCCTTTTTCTCTGCGGTGGTAAGGATGCCGATGCCCAGCGGCTTGGTCAGATAGAGCAGGCAACCGGCCGTGGCCGTGTCGTTGCGCTTCATATGGCGCTTTTCCACCAGCCCGGTCACGGCGAGGCCGAAGATCGGCTCAGGCGCATCGATGGAGTGACCACCGGCGAGTGGAATCCCGGCTTCATCGCAGACCGAGCGCCCGCCGCGAATCACTTCCCGGGCAACTTCCGGCGCCAGCACATTGACCGGCCAGCCGAGGATCGCAATTGCCATCAGCGGATCGCCGCCCATGGCGTAGATGTCGCTGATGGCATTGGTGGCGGCGATGCGACCGAAATCGAACGGGTCGTCGACGATGGGCATGAAGAAGTCAGTGGTGGAGACCACGCCGCGTTCGTCATCAATGGCGTACACCGCCGCGTCATCGCGCGAGGCGTTGCCGACCCAGAGTTTCGGGTCCAGGTTCTGCGCCCCGCTACCGGCAAGAATCACCTCCAGCACCTGAGGGGATATCTTGCAGCCACATCCGGCGCCGTGGCTGTATTGGGTCAGACGAATCGGCTCGCTCATGGGAGGCACCTTATGGGATCAATGCGGCCGATTCTAGCAGACCACATTGATGGCGACTGTGAAGGCCTCATCGCCAGCAGGCTGGCTCCCGTCAGCTATGGCAACAAAATCACCTTGTCACCGCTGCCCTGATTCACGTCCGAGTAGCGCTCCAGACCTTCCGCCAATGGCGACTCAAGCAAGCCCTCGGGTAATGGCAACAACCCCTGATCGAAGAACCGGCCAAACTGATCGAGCATCGCTGCGCACGCCTGAACCCCGTACAGCAACGAATTGATCCCCACCACCGAGCCACCCTTGCGATACAGCGCCAGCGCCGGCAGTTGCACCATACCGTCCACCGGCGCGGCGATGATGGCGATGCGGCCGAACGTCGCCAGTGCCGGGACCGAGGCCGGCAGCCAGAACCCGGTGGTGTCGAAGATCACGTCAGCGCCGCCGGCATACACCTCGCTTACCTGGGCGCCCAACTCCTCAGGCGTATCCAGCTGCAACGTCTGATAACCCTGAGCCCGCAATTGTTTGACCTGCTCCGGTCGCCGCGCCGCTGCCAACACTTGGGCACCGCGCACCTTGGCCAGCGCCAACGCTGCACTGCCCACCGCCCCGCCGCCGATCACCAACAGTCGCGTTTGCGCCGTCACCAGGCTGCGCTCCAACGCATCCCACGCCGTGGTGTAGGGCACGCCGAGGCTGGCGGCCTGGGCAAAGCTCAGATGGGTCGGTTTAAGCGCCACTCCGTTGGCCGGCAGTTTGACGAATTGCGCGTGGGAGCCGTCGGCAAAAAAACCCAACTCACGCCCGGTGCCCCAGACTTCCTGGCCGAGCAACGCCTGCGGGCCTTCAACCACGACACCGGCAAAATCCCGGCCGGGGATGCGTGGCAACGTGGTGTAGGGAAAACGTCCCAGCACGTTCTTCACATCGCTGGGGTTGAGCCCTGCGGCCTTGATCTGCACCAGCACTTCATCGGCACCAGCAACAGGGGTGGGTACGTCAACGTAGCGCAAGGACGAGAGGTCGCCGGTTTTGTCGAACTGCAATGCTTTCATGAGCGTTTCCACTGAATAAATAAAACGGTTCAGGAGGTCCAGCCAGCCACCAGTTGCCGGCCCATCGGCCACAACTGTTCGCCTGCCAGCATGCCGAGCAGCCCGACCAGCGCGATGGCCGGTGGTGCGGGGGAACGAAAATCCAGCGCGCCGTAGAGCAAACCGACGCCCAGACCAATGACCAGCGAAATGAGGTAGCTCATGGCGGACTCCGTGGGCAATTGAGGTAGGCCCAGAGTCTAGAGGGAGGTCGCGCCGGGCATCGGCCAAGTGCTTCTGCTTTTCGGCCAAAGCGACAATACCGGACTGGCGAAGCCCTATAGGCGCGAGCTGTGGCGAGGGGGCTTCGCCAGCTACAGGGTGTGGTTGTGGCTGGAAAATTGCGAGGGCGCGACGCCCAGTTCACGACGAAACATGTCACTGAAGCTGCTCGGCGTATAACCCAGCTCGCGGGCGATCGCGCTGACCGGCACGCCCTGAATCAGCTCGGCCACCGCCGTCGCCAGCTGCACCTGTCTCCGCCACTCGGCGAAGCCCATGCCCAGACCGTCCTTGAACAACCGCGCCAGGGTGCGCACGCTGGCACCGGCGTTTTCTGCGTGTTGCTCGAAGGGAATGTCCAGTGAAGGCGCGGCCATGACCGCCTGACAGAGGTTCATCAGGCGTCGGTCGGAATCATCCGGCAGGGGGATTTTCAACAGAGAGCGCCTGGCTCGTCTAAGCTCCAGCAGCGCCAGGCCGACCAGCGCTTCGTAATACTCGGGCGCTCCCTCCTCGCCCTGCTCCACCAGCCCGACGATCAGCTCTCGCAGCAGACCGCCGACCTCGATCACTTGAACAGTCTTATCCAGCGTTGCCGCCAATGATGGCCGCAGGTAAATGTTGCGCATCTGCAAGTCCGAGACCACGCGAATACCGTGCGGCACTCCCGGCGGCAGCCATACCGCCCGTTGCGGCGGCACCACCAGCGCCTCATGGGGCGTTTCGACCCACATCACCCCGCTCATCGCATACAGCAACTGGCCCCAGACATGCTCGTGGGGCTCGATAAACAGCCCGCGCGGATAGGTGCGCGCCAGCGGTTGCACGGGCACATCGGTGTCGCTCAGATCAGGAGGCGCGGCAAGGGCCATGGGGCAGCAATCATTGAGGTTTTCAGGACTTGCATGGTAACCAGCCGAACGCCTTGTCGCCACTGGCCGCGACCGCCTGAAAATCAGAGTGAATTTTCCGCTACCCCAACGATCCCTCTATTACCACAGGGAGGAATACGGGCTTTATGAACAGTGCAAAACTTTTCGTCATTGAATACACCCTTCATGGCGCCCCCAAGTCATTCATCATCCGTCTGGAGAAGATGGACAACGCGGAAGCCTGGCATTGGGCGAGCTGCGATGCAGGCGTGGGGAGGATTCCCCGGTTCGGCCGAGAGAAGGTGCAAAAGACCAGCAAACCGATGGCGGAAAAGTTCGGCGTCGAAAATGTTAAGTGGCGGCCGGCGAGTTAATAAACGACACAATCCGTAGCAGCTGGCGAAGCCTGCTGCTACAAAGTGCGTGCCCGATCAGGCTTCATTTGGTCGCGATGCACTACTTGGCATCAGCGCACTTGCAACCCTTGCTGGAGCATTCTTCGCCGTGTTCATGGTGCTTGGCGCAGGCTTCGCAGCAATAGTGTTTGCCGTGGCGCGCGATGGGATGCTCGCCCAGTTTGCAAGAGCATTTGGGGCAATCGCAGATATCGTCACTGCTGATCATGATTCGGACTCCATTTGTGTGGTCGTCGGGGTGCCGCAAACGCGGCCCGTCTTACCAGTGTAGGAGTTTGTTTCAGGCCTGCCGGGTGCTGCTGCGATACATGAACACCAACGCCAACCCAAGGCACACCATCGCCACGATCCGGTTGTTCGACAAGTCGATGGCCGGGTTGCCCAGCCAGCCGAAATTGTCTATCAGCATGCCCATGCCCAGTTGCCCGACGATCACGGCCACAGTCGCCACCGCCGTCCCCACCCTTGGCACCGCGCCGACCATGACGATCATGTACACCACGCCGAACAACGCGCCACTGAGTTGCCATTTCGGCACGTCCAGCAAGCTAATGGCCTGTGCTGGTTCGAAAAACAGGATCAGCAGCCCGGTGACCACCGCCCCCACCACGAAGGTCAGCAAACTGCTGCGCAACACGCCGACTGTTTCACCCAGACGACCGTTGATCGCCGCCTGCACACTTAACACCGCACCGGCCGCGACGATCACAGCCAACAAAATAATCAGATTCATTTTCAACCCCGAGCGATCAGAACAAGTGCCGCGACAATCAGCAGTAACGCCAGCCAACGTTCACCGTTGACCTTTTTGCGGCTGGCGCCGAACCAGCCGAAGTGGTCGATGAGCACGCTTTTGCCGACCTGCCCACAGAGGATCGCGATCATGGTCATCGCAATGCCTATATGCGGCGTGGCCAGGGTCAGCACCACCACATAAATCGGCCCGAGAAAGCCGCCGATCAACTGCCAGCGCGGCAACGTGTTCAATGCCGGGCCTTGTTGCGGGCCGCTGAACAACAGCAACAAAAACAGAATCGCCGAGCCGACCCCGAAGATGCTCAACGTCGCCCACAAATGCCCGACTTGAACGCCGAGCGGCCCAAGCAGACCGGCCTCCACGGAAAGGCCCATGCCGGCCAGGATGACCAGCGGTAGAAGCAACAGCCGCAGCCCTGGTTTGGTCGCGGGGGTGGCCGCGGTGTCGATTGAAGACGCTTGCATTAAAGAAACCTGCCTGTAGGAACAATGGCCAGCATTATCCGGTGGCGATGCTTTGCGATAAATGGGAGCATCCTGACAACACTTTTGCGCCACTCGCACAGCAGGACACATCATGCACGGCCTCAATGAGCTCGGATTCAAGGCACTTCGACTGTTTGTCGCCGTGCTCGACCACGGCAGTTTTTCCGAAGTGGCACGGCGCGAAGGTCTGGCGCCCTCTTCGATTTCCCGGCAAATCCAGCTAATGGAACAGGCCCTGAGCCAGCAATTGCTCTACCGCCACACCCGCGCCGTCACTCCCACCGAAGCCGGGCGCATGCTCGGTCATCATGCGCGACTGGTGCT
This sequence comes from Pseudomonas sp. P5_B2, assembly GCF_056400445.1. NCBI lineage: Bacteria > Pseudomonadati > Pseudomonadota > Gammaproteobacteria > Pseudomonadales > Pseudomonadaceae > Pseudomonas > Pseudomonas sp. P5_B2. The sequence continues at coordinate 9,206 of NZ_JBFULH010000022.1, forward strand.
GGTGCAACTGGAGGAAGCCGAGCAAGCCTTGCAGGAACAGCAAAGCGAACCCGGCGGACTGGTGCGGATCAACGCCCCGGTGGTGTTCGGCCAACGGCATTTGACGCCGTGGTTGGGGCAATTGTGCGAGCGTTATCCCAAGCTGCAGCTGGATATCCAGCAAACCGACCACTACATCGACCCACTGCAAGAAGGCGCCGACCTGCTGTTTCGCATCGGGCCGCTGCACGACTCCAGCATGCAGGCGCGAATCCTCGCACCGCACCGGTTTCAAGTCGCCGCCAGCCCGGCCTACCTCAAACGCCACGGCACGCCGCAACGTCCTGAAGACCTGGCGGCGCATCAATGCCTGGCCTACAAAGGCGCGACCGGCCAGCAACGCTGGTTTTTCCGCAAGGATCAGCAGGACTGGACGCCCTACCCGGTCAAAGGGCCAATCACCGGCAATCACGCTGACACCCTGGTTCAAGCCGCCGAACAAGGTTTGGGGCTGGTGATGTTTCCGTCATGGTTGATTGGCGAGGCGGTACGCGAGGGCACGCTGGTGCCGGTGCTTGGCGATTTTCAGGTATCGAACAGCCTTGAGCCGCAGCAGATTGCCGTGCTGTGGCCGGGCAGCCGACGATTGTCGGTGAAGGTGCGTACGGTGATTGATTTCTTTGTCGAATGCTTTGGCACGGTGCCGTACTGGGACAGGCCGTAGCGGCAGGTTATCTCTGTGTGAGATTCCCCCTGTGGGAGCGAGCCGGCTCCGGGCGGCGTTCCGACGGTGAGGGCGGTACATCCAACAGTGATGCTGGCTGACACTCCGCTATCGCCGGCAAGCCGGTCTCGCTCCCACAGTTTTAATCCACTGTGATCAGTGAGAACCGGGTTACAGAATCATCGCCGCCACCCAACCAAACGCCAGCAGCGGCAGGTTGTAGTGCAGGAAGGTCGGGACCACGGTGTCCCAGATGTGGTGGTGCTGGCCGTCGATGTTCAAACCCGAGGTCGGGCCCAGGGTGGAGTCGGAGGCTGGCGAACCGGCGTCACCCAAGGCGCCGGCCGTGCCGACGATGCACACGATGGCCAGCGGACTGAACCCCAACTGCACGCACAGCGGCACGAAAATCGCCGCCAGGATCGGCACGGTGGAGAATGACGATCCAATGCCCATGGTCACTAGCAAGCCCACCAGCAACATCAACAATGCGCCGATGCCTTTGCTGTGATTGATCCACGAGGCCGAGGACTCCACCAGCGTCTGTACCTGACCGGTGGCTTTCATCACTTCGGCAAACCCGGACGCGGCGATCATGATGAAGCCGATCATCGCCATCATCTTCATGCCTTCGGTGAACAGGTCGTCGGTTTCACGCCATTTCACGATGCCCGACACCGAGAAAATCAGGAACCCGACCAACGCGCCGATGATCATCGAGTCCAGCAGCAACTGAATCACGAAGGCCGCCACGATGGCCACGCCCGCCACCATCAGGCTCAGCGGGTTGTACTGCACCGCGACCTGTTCGACTTGCTCGATTTTTTCCAGGTCGTAGACGCGTTTCTTGCGGTAGCTGAAAAACGCCACCGCCAGGCCGAACACCATGCCCAGCGCCGGGATGCCCATGGCATGGGTGACGTTGATGCCGGTGATGTCCACGCCGCTGCGTGCGACGTTGGCCAGCAGAATCTCGTTGAGGAAGATGTTGCCGAATCCCACCGGCAGGAACATGTACGGGGTAATCAGACCGAACGTCATCACGCAGGCAATCAACCGGCGATCCAGTTGCAGCTTGGTCAGCACGTATAAAAGCGGCGGCACCAGCAACGGGATGAACGCGATATGTATCGGCAGAATGTTCTGTGACGCAATGGCCACCACCCCAAGCAAACCGATCAACAGCCACTTGACCTGACCGCCACCGCTGGCGTGTTGGCGGTCGACCATCGCCAACGCCTTGTCCGCCAGGGCATGGGCCATGCCGGACTTGGCAATTGCCACCGCGAACGCGCCGAGCAAAGCATAGGACAACGCCACTGTCGCCCCGCCGCCGAGCCCGCTGTTGAAGGCTTTAAGCGTGGCGTCAATGCCCAGGCCGCCGGTCAGGCCACCCACCAGCGCACCGACAATCAGCGCGATCACGACGTGCACGCGGGACAGACTGAGGATCAGCATGATGCCGACCGCAGCAATTACAGCATTAATCATCGTTACCTCTAGGCACGCGAAATGAGCTCAGCCGGCAGACTGAAGCGCTGCCAGCGGAGTAGAGAATAGGTTTTATTAGAGGGCGCGCACTGTGCCGCAGAGTGGGCGCGCTGTCAAAGCGCCCGGGACTGGCGATATGTAACGAATTGCGGAGCCCTGTGGCGAGGGGGGCTTGCCCCCGTTCGACTGCGTAGCAGTCGTAAAATCTGCCGATGTGGTTGTCTGGGGAAATATAGAGGGCCGCTTCGCGACCCAACGGGGGCAAGCACCCTCGCCACAATAATCGCTCCTTTCACCACACCCAATCGCAGTTTCGATATTTGCCAACCGGGATAAAGAAAGCCGAATCACGGCCGTTACAGTGCAAAGTCTCAGATATTTATCGAATAAAGGACGTCTCCATGTCACTCAGACAACTTTCCATTCAATGGAAAATCACCCTGCTGGCCGGGCTTTGCCTGGCTGGCATCGTGACCCTGCTGGTCGGTCTTTCGCTGTACCGCATGGAGCACAGCTCCGCGATGGTGAAAGCCTCAAGCATGGAGATGCTTACCGAAGCCGCCCAGGCGCGGATTGAATCCCAAGGCGAAAACCAGGCGCTGCTGATTCGTCAGCAGTTCATGGACGCCTTTCAGTACGGCCATGGCTTTTCGCGCCAGGTGTTGTTCCTGCGCGAGCAGGCGGAAAAGCGCTTTCTGGATGCTTTCGACCTGCGTGAAGACCTGACCCGCCAGGTCAAGTCGGCGCTGCAAGCCAACCCGGATCTGCTCGGCCTGTCGCTGGTGTTCGAAGCCAATGCGCTGGACGGCAAGGACGAATTGTTCAGCGGCCAAGCGGAACTGGGCAGCAACGACAAGGGCCGTTTCGCCCTGTACTGGTCGCAGGCGACACCGGGCAAGGTCACGTCCATGGCGCTGCCGGAAAGTGACATGGCCGACACCCGCACCGGCCCGAGCGGCGAACCGGCCAACGCCTGGTTCACCTGCCCGCGCACTTCGCTCAAGCCGTGCGTGATCGAACCGTACTTCTACGTGATCGATGGCCAGAACGTGCTGATGACCAGCATCGTGTTCCCGTTGATGGTCGAGGGCAAAGTGATCGCCTCGCTGTCGGTGGACCTCAACCTCAACAGCCTGCAAGCGATGAGTCAGGGCGCGAGCAAAAAGCTCTATGACGGCCAGACCCATGTCAGCATCCTCAGCCCGGTCGGTCTGCTGGCTGGCTACAGCGCCGACGCCAGCAAACTCAGCCAGCGCCTGGACGCCGTGGACAAGACAACCGGTGCCGAGCTGATCCGTATGCTCGCCAGCAGCAGCAACACTGCAAGCCTGCACAACGATCACCAGTTGAAGGTGTTGTCACCGTTCCAGCCGATTCCCGGGGGAAAATCCTGGGGTGTGCTGCTCGACGTGCCGCAGAACGTCCTGGTCAGCCGGGCTGACACGCTGAAAAAACAACTCGATGACAGCAATCGGACCGACATGTTGATCCAGCTCGGCCTCGGCGGGCTGGCCGCATTGATCGGCCTGATGCTGGTATGGCTGATGGCCCGCAGCGTGACCAGACCGATCCTCGGCGTGGCGCACATGCTCGAAGACATCGCCAGCGGCGAAGGCGACCTGACCCGGCGCCTGGCCTATGACAAAAAGGACGAACTGGGCCAGTTGGCTGGCTGGTTCAACCGTTTCCTCGACAAGCTGCAACCGATCATCGCCGAGGTCAAACGCTCGGTGCAGGACGCACGCAACACTGCCGACCAGTCGTCCGCCATCGCCACGCAGACCAGCGCCGGCATGGAGCAGCAATATCGGCAGGTCGATCAGGTCGCCACCGCGTCCCACGAAATGAGCGCCACCGCCCAGGACGTCGCCCGCAGTGCCGCACAAGCGGCTCACGCGGCCAAGGATGCCGATCAGGCGACGCGTCGAGGGTTGACCGTGATCGACCAAACCACCACCAGCATCGACAACCTCGCCGCCGACATGAGCGCGGCCATGGTGCAAGTCGAAGGGCTGGCGGCGAACAGCGAGAAAATCGGTTCGGTACTGGAAGTGATCCGCGCGATTGCCGAACAGACCAACCTGCTGGCACTCAACGCCGCCATCGAAGCGGCCCGTGCCGGTGAGGCCGGACGCGGTTTTGCCGTGGTCGCCGATGAAGTGCGCAACCTCGCGCGCCGCACGCAGGAGTCGGTGGAAGAAACCCGCCTGGTGATCGAGCAATTGCAGAGCGGCACCCAGGACGTGGTCGGTTCGATGAACAACAGCCATCGCCAGGCTCAGGGCAGTGTCGAGCAGGTCAGCCAAGCCGTGACCGCGCTGCGCCAGATCGGCGATGCGGTGACGGTGATCAGTGACATGAACTTGCAGATTGCCTCAGCGGCGGAAGAACAGAGTGCGGTGGCTGAAGAGATCAACAACAACGTCGCGACGATTCGCGACGTCACCGAGTCGTTGTCGGGGCAGGCGAATGAATCAGCGCGGGTGAGCCAGTCGCTGAACAGCCTGGCGAATCAGCAGCAGAGCTTGATGGATCAATTCCGCGTCTGACCCGACACACTGATCGTTCCCACGCTCCGCGTGGGAATGCATCCCGTGACGCTCTGCGTCACATCCTGAAGCGGAACGCGGAGCGTCCCAGGCGGCATTCCCACGCGGAGCGTGGGAACGATCATCGACGAGGTAACTCGATGACCACCTTCAATCCACCCCATTCGCTTTCCTCCAACCGCAACAGCCCACCCCAGTTGTCGACGATGTCGCGCACAATCCCCAGTCCCAAGCCGTGTCCATCCGTCTGTTCATCCAGGCGCGTTCCGCGGCTGAACACCTGAGCCCGCTGGTCTTCGGGAATCCCCGGGCCATCGTCTTCAACGCTCAAATCAAACCCGTCCACCGTCTCGACCACGCTCAAGCGAACCTCGGCATCCGCCCATTTACAGGCGTTGTCCAGCAGGTTGCCAAGCAGTTCAAGCAAGTCCTCGCGGTCCCACGGCAACTGCAAACCGGGCGGTGCGCGGTAGCTGAGCGCCAGGTGCTGGCCATGAATCATGTTCAACGTCGCCAACAACCCCGGCAGTTCTTCATCACAATCAAACAACGCCCCAGGCAACGCATCACCGGACAATCGGGCGCGGTTCAGTTCGCGATTGAGCCGCTGCTGAACCTGCTCCAGCTGCGCCTGAATCACCTTGCGCAGCTCCGGGTGAGCGTCGAGCTTTTCGCTGGACGCCAGGCTCAACAACACCGCCAGCGGGGTTTTCAAGGCGTGACCGAGGTTGCCCAAGGCGTTGCGCGAACGCTTGAGGCTGTCTTCGGTGTGCGCGAGTAAATGGTTGATCTGCGCCACCAGCGGCTCTAGCTCAATCGGCACCTGATCATCCAGTTGCGAACGTTGGCCTTGCTGCAACTGGGCGATCTGCTCGCGGGCCTTCTCCAGCGGACGCAAGGCGCTGCGCACGGTGAGGCGTTGCAGCAGCAAAATCAGCAACAGCCCGGCCAGCCCCAGCCCCAGCCCCACTTGCTGCATGCGTTTGAAGCTCTCGCGCACTGGGGTGTAATCCTGCGCGACGCTGATGGAAATCGACTGGCCGAGGCGTCGATAGTCTGAACGCAACACCAGCAATTGCTGGCCTTCCGGCCCCAGTTGCAGGTTGCTGTGCAGGCCTGGATGCTCAAGCTTGGGCAGTTCCTGGTCCCACAGCGAACGGGAACGCCAATGGTGATCGTCGAAGTCGATGCGAAAATAGTGCCCGGAAAACGGTCGCTGGTAAGCCGGCGCCAGGTGCCGCTCCTCCAGCTGCAACCCTTGCGGCCCGCGCACCAGTGCCACCAGCAGGTTTTCGCTGTCGTTGCGCAAACCGGCTTCGAGGTAACGCTGCAAGCCCATTTCGAACAACCACAAGCTGGTTTGCGCCAGCACCAGGCCGACGACGACCATGACGCTGATCAGTCCCAGGCTCAAGCGGCGCTGGATCGACCTCACTGAGCGGCCCCACCGAACAGGTAACCCTGACCGCGACGGGTTTCGATCACACTGCGTCCGAGTTTGCGGCGCAGGTGGTTGACGTGAACTTCGAGCACGTTGGAGTCACGCTCGGTTTCACCGTCGTAAAGGTGTTCGGCGAGGTGGCTTTTGGAGAGGATCTGTTCGGGGTGCAGCATGAAATAGCGCAGCAGGCGAAATTCGGCGGCGGTGAGCTGGATGTCGGCGCCGTCGCGGGTCACGCATTGACGACCTTCGTCCAGGTGCAGCCCGGCAGCCTTGAGTGTCGGTTGATTGGCCTGGCCGTGGGAGCGACGCAGCAGCGCCTGAACCCGCAAGTGCAATTCTTCCGGATGAAATGGCTTGGTCAGGTAATCGTCGGCACCGGCCTTGAGGCCTTCGATGCGCTCGGCCCAGGAACCGCGCGCGGTGAGGATCAGCACCGGCGTCATCAGGCCTCCGGCGCGCCACTGCGCCAACACTTCAAGTCCCGGCAAACCGGGCAGGCCGAGGTCGAGGATGATCAGGTCATACGGTTCGCTGCTGCCCTGATACACCGCGTCGCGACCGTCGGCCAGCCAATCCACGGCGTAACCCTGCCGGTTGAGGCCGGCCATCAGTTCGTCGGCCAGCGGCACGTGGTCTTCCACCAGCAGCAGTCGCATCAGTCAATCTTCCTTGTCTTTCAGTAAACGGCCGGTCGCGGCCTCAATGTCCAGTTCACGGACCACACCTTCGGGGGTCAACAGCTCGACTTCATAAATGTAGACGTCGTGCTTTTCTTCAAGCTCKGCTTCCAGCAACTTTGCGCCGGGATAGCGATCCAGCGCCTGTTGCAGCAATTGCTCCAGCGGCAGGATCACCCCTTGCTGACGCAGGCGCAGGGCTTCGTCTTGATCCAGGTCGCGGGCCAGGACCGCTGAGCAAAACGCCAGAAGTACTAGCGCCATGCGTGAATATGAACGCACCTTCATTACGTATCCTGATGATCCTTGAGAACCTGACCGCTGACAGCGTCTAATTCCACGTCCCACTCGATGCCCTGTGGGTCGCGCAGCTCAACCTGATAGATGTACTTGCCGTACTCTTCTTCCAGCTCGGTCTGGGTCACCGTCGAACCGGGGTGTTTGGCCAGCGCACTGGCGTTGAGTTTCTCGAAAGACACAATGGTACCAGCGTCACGCAGCCTGAGGGCTTCATCGGGACCGAGGTCGCGAGCGTGGGCGAGGTTGGAGGTCACGGCGATGATCGAGGCGCAGGACAGGGCAGTCAGGGTTTTCATGGGTGTCTCCGTTTTTTGCTTGCTTACGGGAGGCACCTTAGCGAGCAGAACTTAATTGAAACTGAATTGCCATCATTGGAGACGAAACCGCGATTTAGCAGCCTCACCACAAAACCCTGTGGGAGTGAGCCTGCTCGCGATAGCGGTGTATCAGACACGATCAATGTTGAATATCAGACCGCAATCGCGAGCAGGCTCACTCCCACAGTGTGGATTTGTGGTGTTGCCTGAACTGCTTATAATTCCCCGCTTGCCCAACTACGAGACCGGTATGACCGCTATCCACATCAAATTCCCTTCCCTGACCCTCAAGGCCGGCCGGCGTGCCTTCGCGCGTATCCGTAAAGACGGCCTGAGCGCCACCGACGTCGGCACGCTGCCGGGTGCCGCCGGCGGGCCGAAAGCACTGGGGATTCAAGGTCTGGACCTGGCGTTGTTTGGCGAATGGCTGCCGGCTGCACCGCGCGAGCGTTCACTGATTGGCGCCTCGGTCGGTTCCTGGCGCTTCGCCAGTGCCTGTCTGCCGGACGCCGCCGAAGGCATTCGGCGCCTCGGTCATTTGTACACCCAGCAGGACTTCGCCAAGGGTGTGACCATGGCGCAGATCAGCCAGAGTTCGCAGCGCATGCTCGATGAATTGCTGGACGGGCGCGATGCGTCGATCCTGAGCAACGCGCATTACCGACTGAACATCATGGTGGTCAAAAGCCACGGCCCGTTGGCGCACGACCATCGCGGCCGCCTCGGGCTGGCGCTGGGGTCAGTGATCGCCGACAACCTGCGCGGGCGCGCACGGCTGTCGCGGCATTTCGAACGGCTGATCATCCACGACCCGCGCCTGGCGCCGCCGGTCAATGCGCTGAACGATTTCCCCTCGCGCTTCGTCGCGCTCAACACCGGCAACCTGCGCCAGGCGCTGCTGGCGTCGGGTTCGATCCCGATGGTGATGGAAGGCGTGCGCGATTTGCCCGGTGCGGGTGCGGGCACGTTCCGCGATGGCGGTTTGCTCGACTACCACCTCGACCTGCCCTACAGCGGCAACGACATCGTGCTGTATCCGCACTTCACCGACCGGGTGATTCCCGGCTGGTTCGACAAGACTTTGCCATGGCGCCGCGCCTGCCCCGCGCGCTTGCAGGACGTTCTGCTGCTGGCGCCGTCGAAGGAGTATCTGGCGCGCTTGCCCTACGGCAAACTGCCGGACCGTAACGATTTCAAACGTTTCATGGGGGACGCGCCGGCCCGGCAGAAATACTGGCGCGCCGCCATGGATGAAAGCCGTCGCCTCGGTGACGAGTTCCTCGAACTGGTCGCCAATGGTCGCCTCAGCGAGCGCTTGCTGACCCTTTAGTCAGTGTTTCGCCCGCAGCTCTGGTAAACTCGCCACCTGCCCGCATCGCCGTGGCGATCGCCACCTGACAGAGCTGAAATCACCTGTGGAAATTTTCAAAGAGTTTACGTTCGAATCCGCCCACCGCMTRCCCCACGTACCGGAAGGCCACAAGTGCGGCCGCCTGCACGGGCACTCGTTCAAAGTGGCGATCCACTTGAGCGGCGACCTCGATCCACACACCGGCTGGATCCGCGACTTCTCGGAAATCAAGGCGATCTTCAAGCCGCTTTACGAGCGTCTGGACCACAACTACCTGAACGACATTCCCGGACTGGAAAACCCGACCAGTGAAGTGCTGGCCAAATTCATCTGGAATGAATTGAAGCCCCTGCTGCCGGAACTCAGCGCGATCCGTATCCACGAGACGTGCACCAGCGGCTGCATCTATCACGGCGAGTAACCCGCTCTAGAACCCAACACAAATCCCCTTGTGGGAGCGGCGGTGCGAGCAAGTCGAATCGTCGCACCGCCGCTCCCACATTGGGTATGTATTTCGTCAGTGAATGATCAAGCCACCCTCAGCGGTGGCTTTTTTATGCCTATGCTTTTTGCCTCGTCTCCCCGCCAAGAGGACACGCAAATGGCTGACTGGCTGCTGGACCGCCAATACCGCTTCAACGGGCACCGCATTAACTACGCCGTGCACGGCGACGGCCCGCCGCTGGTGTTCGTGCATGGCACGCCCTTCTCTTCTTATGTGTGGCACCGCATCGTCCCGCACTTCATTGCCACGCACCGGGTGCATTATTTCGACCTGCTGGGCTATGGCCAATCGGAGAAAATCGACGGCGACGTTTCGTTGGGTGTGCAGAACGAGTTGCTGGCGCATTTGCTCGATCACTGGGCCATCGAGCGGCCCGATGTGGTGGCCCACGATTTCGGTGGCGCCACCGCGCTGCGCACTCACCTGCTGAACGGCAAGGATTACCGCAGCCTGACATTGATCGACCCGGTGGCGCTGACGCCTTGGGGTTCACCGTTCGTGCAGCATGTGCGCCAGCATCAAGCCGCGTTCAGTGGCGTGCCGGATTACATCCAGCGAGCCATCGTGCCGGCCTACATTCGCGGGGCGATCAAACGCGACATTCCCGATGAAGAACTCGCTCCGTACGTGCAGCCGTGGCTGGGGGAACCGGGACAAGCGGCGTTCTACCGGCAAATTGCGCAGATGGACGAGCGCTATACCCGCGAGGCTGAAGGTTTGTACCCGACCATTCGGTGCCCGGTGCAGATTCTGTGGGGCGAGGACGATCAGTGGATCCCCATGGAACGCGGACGGGCGCTGCATCAGCTGATACCAGGCTCGCAGTTTCATCCGGTGCCCAATGCCGGGCATCTGGTTCAGGAAGATGCACCGGAAGCGATTGTTGCCGCGTTGCTGAAATTCTTGCTCCTACACATTTCCCCTTGAACACCCCAATCCCCTTGTGGGAGCGAGCCGGCTCGCTCCCACAAGGGGTATGTGTTTTCGGGCCACATTCCCGGCCAAATACTGGCGTTCGACTATAAATAAACACAACCCAACCCTTGGCACGACCACTGCACTCTCTACCGCGTCTTCCCCCATTCGTAAGGAACGCCATATGACGCAGAACGACCCGGGCAACGACTACCCCCTCAGCGAAGTGCCGATGCATGCCCGTAAGGGGCTTCGCTCAACGGCCATGGTGCTGCTGGGTTTCACCTTCTTCACTGCCACCATGTTTGCCGGTGGCAAGCTTGGTGTGGCGTTCGACTTCGCCGAGATGATGGCGGTGATTATCGTCGGCAATCTGTTGCTGGGGATCTACGCCGCAGCATTGGGGTTTATTGCGTTCATGAGCGGGCTCAACTCGGTGCTGATGGGCCGTTTCTGTTTCGGTGAAGTGGGCAGCAAGCTCAGCGACCTGATCCTCGGTTTTACCCAAATCGGCTGGTACGCCTGGGGCACCGCCACTGCCGCCGTGGTGTTGGGCAAGTATTTCGAGTTGAGCGAGGGCACGGTCCTCGGGCTGATGGTGCTGTTCGGGATGATCTTTTGTGCGACCGCTTATGTCGGTTATCGCGGGCTGGAAATTCTCTCTTATATCGCTGTTCCGGCAATGATGGTGCTGCTGACGCTGTCGATGTGGGTGGCGACGGTAAAGGTCGGTGGGCTCAATGGCTTGCTCGCCGTAGTGCCGACGGAAACGATGGATTGGTCGACCGCCGTGACCCTGGTGTTCGGCACGTTTGTCAGCGGTGCGACCCAGGCCACCAACTGGACGCGCTTCTCGCGCTCGGCAAAGGTTGCAGTGCTGGCGAGCCTGATCGGCTTCTTCTTCGGCAACGGTCTGATGGTGGTGATCGGCGCCTACGGGGCCATCGTCTACCAACAACCGGACGTGGTCGAGGTGCTGATGTTGCAGGGTTTCGCCATGGCCGCGATGGCGATGTTGCTGATCAACATCTGGAGCACCCAGGACAACACCATCTACAACTTCGCCGTCGCCGGTTGCAACCTGCTGCGCACCGGCCGCCGCAAAACCGTGACCTTGGGCGGCGCGCTCATCGGCACGGTACTGGCACTGCTGGGCATGTACGACATGCTGGTGCCGTACCTGATTCTGCTGGGCACGGTGATTCCGCCGATTGGTGGCGTGATCATGGCCGACTTTTTCTTTCGCTATCGCGGTCATTATCCAAAATTGGCCGACGCACGGTTGCCGGCGTTCAACTGGGCGGGGTTGACCGCCTATGCCGTCGGCACCGTGGCCGCATTCAGTTCGCCGTGGGTCGCGCCGTTGGTAGGGATTGCCGCTGCCGCGCTAACGTATATGTTATTGACCGCCGTGCTCGGTGCTCGAACCGTCCGTGCACCCCAGCAAGATTTATAAAAGGATTCGCCTGATGCACATCATCAACGCCCGTCTGCGCAACCAAGAAGGCCTACATGAGTTGCACCTGGAAAACGGCCTGATCCGTAGCATCGCCCGACAAACCGAAGCCCCGTCCCTGGGCCCCGACGATCTGGATGCCGGCGGCAACCTGGTGGTACCGCCCTTTGTCGAGCCGCACATTCACCTCGACGCCACCCTGACCGCCGGAGAGCCCCGCTGGAACATGAGTGGCACGCTGTTCGAAGGCATCGAGTGCTGGGGCGAGCGCAAGGTCACGATCACCGAGGAAGACACCAAGACCCGCGCCAAGAAGACCATCCAGACCCTCGCCGCCCACGGCATCCAGCATGTGCGCACCCACGTCGACGTCACCGACCCGCAGCTCACCGCCCTCAAGGCCATGCTAGAGGTGCGCGAGGAAAGCCGTCACCTGATCGACCTGCAAATCGTCGCGTTTCCGCAGGAAGGCATTGAGTCATACCGCAATGGCCGCGAGCTGATGGAAGAAGCGATCCGCATGGGCGCCGATGTGGTCGGCGGCATTCCGCACTTCGAGTACACCCGTGATCAGGGTGTGAGTTCAGTGAAGTTCCTGATGGACCTGGCCGAGCGCACCGGTTGCCTGGTGGATGTGCACTGCGACGAAACCGACGACCCGCATTCACGCTTCCTTGAAGTGCTGGCCGAAGAGGCGCGCAGCCGCGACATGGGCTCGCGGGTCACCGCCAGCCACACCACGGCGATGGGCTCTTATGACAACGCCTATTGCGCCAAACTGTTTCGCTTGCTCGGGCATTCCGGGATCAGTTTTGTCTCCTGCCCCACTGAAAGCATTCACCTGCAAGGGCGTTTCGACACCTTCCCGAAACGCCGTGGCGTAACTCGGGTCAACGAGCTGCTCGAAGCGGGGATGAACGTGTGTTTTGGTCAGGACTCGATCGTTGACCCGTGGTATCCGCTGGGCAACGGCAACATCCTCAGGGTGCTTGAAGCGGGCCTGCACATCTGCCACATGCTCGGTTACCGCAACCTGCAAAGCGCGCTCGACCTGGTGACGGACAACAGCGCCAAGGCAATGAACCTGGGCGAGCGTTATGGCCTGGAAGCGGGACGGCCGGCGAACTTGCTGGTGCTATCGGCGGACAGTGACTATGAGGTGATTCGCAGTCAGGGCTTGCCGCTGTATTCGGTTCGCGGGGGCCAGTTGCTGATGAAGCGGACGATGCCGGTGGTGGAATGGCCAAATCAATTCTGATTTTTTGCTGACTGTCAGGGCCCCATCGCCAGCAGGCTGGCTCCCACATGGATCTGTGTCGTTCACACATCCCCTGTGGGAGCCAGCCTGCTGGCGATAGCTTTGCTGAGTTCAACCCATCAGCCGAGCCGTGCCAAACAACCTGACCCGACTCAACTCCCCGTCCACTTCCTCCAGCAAAATCGGCGCCGTGCCGCCCGGCATCACCACTTTCACCTCGCCCGCCGCCACCCAACCCACACGCCAAGCCGCACACGCCACCGCACTGGCGCTGGTGCCCGAAGACGCCGTCGGCCCTTCCCCGCGCTCAAACACCCGCGCGACGACTTGGCCTTCAGATTCAAGCATCGCCCACTGCACATTCACCCCTGCCGGACACGGCTCACCGGCTCCGGTCGGCATGGCATAAGCAATGCGCATCAAGCCCTCAGCCAATGGTGATTCACGCATTTGCTCATTGCTCGGCAACGCAGCAACATCCGCCACCAGCGTCACGCAATGCGGATTGCCGATGCGCACAAACTGGCTGCGGTTCCAGGCCGGTTCAAGCGAGGACAAGGGCCGCACATGGCTGACGTCCCGCCCATTCAACTGCACGCTTTCAATCCCGTGCGCGGCTACTGCTTGCGGTCCTAACGCAGGTTTGCCCAGATCCAGCCAGAATCCTTGCACGCCATCAATCTCGGCCGGTTTGACTGTCGTCGTCCCCGGCGAAACGGCGTCCGCCTTGTCGTGATGAACCCTCAGCAGGCACGGCGCCTCCTTCGGCATCAATCCGTGCTCACTAAGCGACTGAGAAAAAATCGTCAGCCCATTGCCACTGCGTTCGGCCAGCGTGCCGTCGGTGTTGACGATCAGCAGGTCATACGGCGGCGCCGATTGAAACGGCCCGACCAGTAAACCGTCGCTACGATGGTCCTTGCTGCCGGGCGGCTGAGTGCCGGGGGCCCAAGCACAAAATGCCTCGATGGCGGCTGACGCCCACGTCTCGCGGGTGTGCGCAGCCTGACTGGCCAGCATCGGTAAATCGATACCGCTGCCACGCACCGCCTCTGGTGTCACAACCGCATAGATATTGCCTCGAGCATCGTAGAACGGCGTCATGGATCGGTCCTGAAGTCAGCCTGAAAGGAGCCTGTACTTTAGGTCACCGTCAGAGAAAGCACATCTGCCTGTTCAGTTATGTACGTCCCGTTATCAAGCGTGATTTTTTTGGAGCTACCTGTCAGTTATGACAGCAGACAAGCCTTTGCAGCAGGCTCAGAGTGAAGCTCTTCATACGTACTCGGGACAGGCTCATGAAAAGGACCTCGCTGCTGTTTCTGTTCATTGCCCTGGGCTTGACCGGTACGGCAATGGCCGACACAACAGCCCCGGTTCGCAATGGCACCGGGGAAGAAATCCTGTTGCAGGGGTTTCACTGGAACTCCAGTCGCAATGAACCCGAAAAGTGGTATGCGCTGCTGGCACGCATGGCCGGTCAAATTGGCAATGATGGTTTTACCGCGATCTGGATGCCGCCGCCATGGCGAGATGATTCCAGCTGGGTGGACGCCATCAAAGGCACCTCTGGGGGTGGTGAAGGTTATTTCTGGCGCAGCTTCGATAAGAACAGCCAGTACGGCAGCGACGAACAACTCAAGACAGCTGCCGCGGCGCTGAATACTGCCGGCGTGCAAGTGGTCTATGACGTGGTGCCCAACCACATGGATGACAGTAGGGTAAATGCGTCCCTGTTTCCCAGAGGCCGCAACGAGTGGCGCCACGATTGCGCCACGTGTGATGAAGGCGATGCCTTCATGGACGGCAACGCGGACCTGAACACGGGCAACCCGGCGGTATCCGAGACCTTCAAAAACGAGCTCGTCAATCTGCGCCAACTGTACGGAGCCAAAGGCCTGCGTTTCGACTTTGTTCGCGGCTACGCACCGGAAACCGTCGAACGCTGGATGACGGCGGTGGGCGATCAGCCGTTCTGTGTCGGTGAGTTGTGGAAAGGCCCCAGCGAATACCCGGCCAACGACTGGCGCAGCCAGGCCAGTTGGCAGGATTCACTCAAGGACTGGTCCGACCGTTCCCACTGCTCCATCTTCGACTTTGCCCTGAAGGAACGGATGCAGAACGGTTCAATCGCCGAATGGCGGCATGGGCTCAACGGCAATCCCGGTCCCAACTGGCGCAAAATTGCGGTCACCTTCGTCGATAACCACGACACCGGCTATTCGCCGGGAAGCTATGGCGGGCAACATCACTGGCCGTTGCCCGAGGAGCGGCGCAATCAGGCCTACGCCTATATCCTCAGCAGTCCCGGTACACCCGCCGTGTATTGGCCGGACATGTACGACTGGCAACGCGGCGAGCTGATCCGCCAGTTGATCAAGCTGCGCAAGGAGGCCGGAATCAGGGCTGACTCGCCGATCCGTTTTCAGCCTCAGTATTCCGGGCTGGTAGCAACAACGACGGGCGCCCGTAACAGCCTGGTGGTTGCCCTGGACTCGGACTTGCAAAAGCTGCCCCAAGAGCTGACTGACCCGGCGCTGACCTGGGATAACGGCAAAATCCGCATCTGGCGCACCACCCCCGAGCAACCGCCGGTCAGCGTTCAATTCACTTGCGACTACGCCATGACTTACCCCGGCCAGACCGTTTATGCCGTGGGATCGTCACTTGAACTGGGCGCCTGGGACCCTGCCCATGCCGTGGCATTGACCAACGCGCCTCTGGAAAACCAATGGCGCGGCGCAATCAACTTGCCGGCGAAACAAGACATTCAGTGGAAATGCATCGTACGCAACAACGATGCTTCCGGCGCCGTGCGTTGGCAGCCGGGGCCCAACGTGAGCTTTACCAGCGGCGCAGTCAGCCAGACGCGAGGGACGTTTTAGGCACTCGGCTTCATGACCGTGAAAAGCCCTCAAGGTCGCGGGACGCTGCCTGATATGCAAGGATGTTGCCCTGCCTATCGTCAGCAACCCGCAATGCCAAGGATTTTCATGACTGCCCTCAATATCTCTGCGTCCTTCATCCCCGGCCGACTGGAGCAGATGTCCACCCGCGTCGCATTCTTCATTGCCGGTCTCGGCATCGCCGCCTGGGCGCCGCTGGTGCCTTACGCCAAGGCGCGGGCCGGTCTGGGTGAAGGGACGCTCGGTCTGTTGCTATTGTGCCTGGGGGTGGGGTCGATTCTGGCGATGCCGTTGGCCGGGTTGCTGGCAGCGCGCTTCGGTTGCCGACGCGTGACGGCGGGCGGGACGTTGCTGATCTGTGCAGCCCTGCCGTTGCTGGCGACGGTGTCGAGCGTGCCGGCGTTGATTGCCACGCTGTTCATGTTCGGCGCCGGGCTGGGCACGGTGGATTCGACGGTCAACCTGCAAGCGGTGATCGTCGAACGGGCCAGTGGCAAGAACATGATGTCGGGGTTTCACGGGATGTTCAGCCTGGGCGGGATCGTTGGTGCGGCAGGCGTCAGCGGTCTGCTCAGTCTTGGAATGTCTCCGCTGGGCGCGATGTGGTTAGTGGTTGCGGTGCTGGTGCTGGCCTTGCTGAAGGCGGCGCCGCACCTGTTGCCCTACGGCAGCGAAAGCGCCGGGCCAGCGTTTGCCGTGCCCCATGGCATCGTGCTGTTTATTGGCGGGATGTGCTTCATCGTGTTCTTGGCCGAAGGCGCGGCGCTTGACTGGAGCGCGGTGTTCCTGGCGCAAGAGCGCGGGATCGACACGGCGTACGCCGGGCTGGGGTATGCGGCCTTTGCGCTGACCATGACGGCCGGGCGCTTGACCGGTGACCGGATTGTCCGGCGTCTGGGTTCGACGCAGGTGATTGTGGTCGGCGGGCTGATAGCCGCAGCGGGCCTGGCGCTGGCCACGTTCGCACCAGCCTGGCAGGCGGCGCTGGTGGGTTATGCGTTATTGGGCGCGGGCTGCTCGAACATCGTGCCGGTGCTGTACACCGCCGTTGGCAAACAGACGGTCATGCCCGAGCACATTGCCGTGCCGGCCATCACCACGCTGGGCTATGCCGGCATCCTCGCGGGACCTGCGGTGATCGGGTTTATCGCCCATGGCAGCAGTTTGAGTTTTGCCTTTGGCTTGATGGCGTTGCTGCTGGTGGCGGTGGCCATTGGCGGCAAGGTGTTGAGAGTCTGATAAAGCTATCGCCAGCAGCTGACTCCCACAGGACTTGTGAACTACACAAAACCAATGTGGGAGCCAGCCTGCTGGCGATGGGGTCACCTCGGTCTTTCAGAACCCCACACTGGCCTGCACAAAGAACGTACGCGGCGCGCCCACGTACATCCCCGAATTGTTGTCGCTGGACCGGGTGAAATACTGTTTGTCGAAGATGTTTTTCACCCCGGCGCCGAGCTTCAGGTTCGACAGCTGCGAACCGAAGTCATACCCGCCGCGCACGTTCCAGGTCATGTACCCCGGAATATCACCAAACTGACCGTCCGCTGTACCTTCAGTGATGTAGTTGCCATTGAAGCTGCCATCAGCGTTCACGCCCGTGCCCGGCGAACGCTGCTTGGACTGGGCAAACGCATCGAGGTTATAGGTCCAGCGATTGATGTCGTAGCGCAGTCCGGCGGTGGCCACCTGACGCGAGTAGAACGGCAGGTCACGACCCTTGAAGCCTGGAATATCGCCTTCATAGGTGGCACGGGTGTAGGTGAAACCGCTGTAAGCGGTCAGGCCGTCGAGCATCGGATTGAGCGCCGACAGGTCGTAATGCACCGACGCTTCCAGGCCCTGGTGCTTGGTCGCGCCGAGGTTGGTCCAGCCCACGTCATTGCTGATGTATTGCAGCTCGTCATCAAAGTCGATGTAGAACAGCGTCACTTCCCCGCCCCACGCCTCATCGTTGTAGCGCGTGCCGACCTCATAAGTCTTGGCTTTTTCCGGCTCCAGGCCATTAGCGGTGTTGTCACCGATACCGCCCTGGCCGAGCTGGAAATATTGCAGGCTGCCGAACGAGGTTTCGTAGTTGGCGAACAGCTTCCACTCTTCGGACAGGTGATACATCACGCTCAAGGCCGGCAGCGGTTCGTTGCTTTCGATGCTGCGCTTCTTTTCCGGCACGCGCTTGCCAGCGGTGTCGAGCACCGGACGGTCGTGCCAGTCGGTGCTGATGTGTTCGAAGCGGATACCCGGGGTCACTGTCCAGTTGCCGACATCGACTTTGTTGTCGAGGTACACCGCGTTGGCTTCGGTGCCGCCGGTACGGTCCTGGAACACGTGGCCATCAGAGGTCGGGGTGAGCACCGGTTGATTGTTCGCCAGAGCAACACGGCTCGATTCTTCGTGCATGGCTTCTTTGAGGTAGCGATAGCCGACGCTGACTTCTTGAGTGGTCGGGCCCGCTTCAAACACATGGGACACCCGTGGCTCGATGCCGAAGGTGTAATACGTACGAGGGTAAGCGCTGAGGGTTTTCTGGTCGCGGGCGGCGATGTTGCTGCCACGAAAACTGTCGGTGTAATACGTCAGCACTTCGGCCTGGGTACGGTCATCGATCTCCCGTGCCCAGCGGAACGACACATCCTTGCGGCGACCGGTGAAGTTGTCGTAGTCGCGCACGGACTGGAACGGGTCGGCGTCGTACTGCGCTTGCGTCAGGCCACCGGGCATGTCGGCGTTGGCGTCGTAGTAGTGAAAGTTGAGGGCGAAATAATCGACATCGGTGGGTGCCCACTGGGTCTTGAGGAGCACATCGGAGATGTCGTTGCCGTTGTTGCTTTCGCGGTAACCGTTGCCGTTCACCCCGGAATACAACAACGCCACACCGATGCCGTTGTCCGCAGTGCCGCCGAGGAACGCGCTGTCGAGGTGTTTCCAGCCACCGTACTGCGAGGTTTCCAGGGTGGTGCCGATTTCACCGGTGGCTTCTTGCGGGATTGCGCGCGTCACGAAGTTGATCACGCCACCGACGTTTTGTGGCCCGTAACGCACGGAACCGCCGCCACGCACCACGTCGATGCTGTCGAGGTTGCCCGAGGAAATCGGCGCCATCGACAGCTGCGGTTGACCATACGGCGCAACCGCGGCCGGCACGCCGTCGATCAATACGGTGGAGCGTGGCGACAGGCGCGAGGTCAGGCCACGTACGCCGACGTTCAAGGAAATATCGCTGCCACCGGTGCCGTTGGCATCCTGCACTTGCACGCCGGGGACGCGTTTGAGCACCTCGCCAACGTTCATCGCCGCTTGCTCGACCATCGCTTCACGGCGCACCACCGTCCGCGCGCCAGGATGGTTCTGCACCAGGGCCACGTCGGCATCGCCGAGCCAGTCGCCGACCACTTTGATATCGGTCACGTCCAGCTCCAGCGGCCCGTTCGAAGCGGACGTCGGCACGGGCGACAACGTGACCGAACCTTGATCGATCTGGTATTGCAGACCGCTGCCTTGCAGCAATTGGCGCAAGGCCTGTTCCGGCGAGATGTCACCGTCGACTGCCGGGGCTTGCTTGCCGGCAACCAGTTCAGGATTGAAAAAAACCTGCAACGACGTTTGCTGGCCCAACTCGCTCAGGGCCTGGCCCAACGGCTGCGCCGGAATATGGATGACACCGGCGGCGAACGCCTGGGGAAGCGCGGCGCTGATCGTCAAGGCAAGTGTCAGCGGCAACCAATGGGATTTTTTGTTGTTGGCAGAGGTGTTTTTCACGTCGAACTGTGTCCTGTAAATCGCAAGCGCATGCGTTTGTTAATGCAAACCAGTTGCAGATGGACAAGAAGACGATGAACTCGAAAAAAACCTGAATTTATTTTGAAATTATTTCCTGACTGCCGTCATCGAGGGTGCGCACGGCCACCGGCAGGATGCTCGGCAAGGCCTTGAGCAGTGCGTCGGTGTTGTCGGAATTGAACACGCTGGTCAGGCGCAGATCGCCGACTTTGCCGTCGCTGACGGTGAGCGGTTTCTCGCGATAACGCGACACTTCGGCAGCCACCTCGCTGAGGCTGGCGTTGTTGAACACCAGTTTGCCGCTGCGCCACGCCGTCAGCTCGGCCGGGTTGACCGCATAAGCCGCCGCGACAACCCCCTGGGCATCGATGCGAGTGCCGAGGCCGGCAGTCAGGCTGATGACATCGGTGCCCTGCCCCTGAACCTTGAC
>NZ_JBFULH010000023.1:0-54526 GCF_056400445.1 Pseudomonas sp. P5_B2
TCAAATGTGGGAGCGGGCTTGCTCGCGAAGGGGCCGGCAGAGTCACCGGAGTGTTGTCAGACCGACACCACAAAGAAACTGACAATCAACCCCATCCCCACAAACCACACCAACGACCRCAAAATCGCCCAGTCTGCCAGATAGCAAATGATGTACAGCAACCGGCTGGTGATGAACATCACCGACAGCACATTGATCGTCACCAACTCGGCATTTCCGGCCAGGTGCGCGACGATCACCGCCGCAGCGAATGCCGGGGTCACTTCAAAACTGTTCAGTTGTGCGGCATGCGCACGCCTGCCCAAACCCTCCAGCGAATCGAGAAAATCCCGGGGATCATGGTTGTCTTTCAACCTGTACCCGCCACTGGCCTTGGCAACACCCGTGCAGATATACGGCAGGAAAATCGCGATCAAAATGCACCACAAGGCAACCGTCATAAAGTAGTCCTTTCTTCAATTTTAGACATTCGGGTTTCGGTTAAAACTTCATCACCAACATGCCGATCAACACTAGCCCACAGGCCAGAAGTCGTGGCCGGCCGAACGGTTCCTTCAGGTAGCGCATGCCGAACAGCACCACCAGAATCACGCTGATTTCACGCAGCGCCGCGGCTTCGGCAATCGAGCCCAGCTGCATCGCCCACAGCACCAGAGCGTAACTGAACAACACGCAAAATCCGACCGCCAACCCCAGCCGCCACTGCTCGCGCCAGAACAGCATGAACGCCGGCCGTTTGCGCACCAGCGCCAATAATGGAAACGGCCAGGCGCTGAGCAGTGTGACCCAGACCAGATAATCCAGCGGGTGCGACCAGCGCCTCAATGCCTGGCCGTCGATGAAGGTATAACACCCGATGCACAGCCCGATCAGCGCCACCACCGGCAGCATCGACCAGGGCAAACGCGCACCACCCCCTCCCTGCCACAGCAGGCAAAGCATGCCGAACGGAATCAGCAAGATCCCGAAGACTTGCTGATTGGTCAGCACTTCCCCGGCGAAGATCAGCGTCAGGGCCAGCACCACCAGTGGCGACAGTCCGCGCATCAACGGATAAACCAGCCCCAGATCACCGACCCGATAGGCCTGGATCAGCAGATAGCGATAGAGCAATTCGAACGCCGCCGACGCCAGGATCCATGGCCAGATTTCAATCGGCGGCACGTTCACGAATGGCAACATCACGGCGACAAATAACATCGCCACACTGTCCATGCAGGCCACCACCAGCAAGCGTTCCGCACTGAATTTGATCAGGGTATTCCACGCTGCGTGCAACAGCGCTGCGACTAACACCAGTGCTGTTGCAAGCACGGCACACTCCTTTATTTGTTTTTGTTCCCTTCGGGAAGCGCCCAGATAATTGATTCGCCATATGTCGGCAGTGTTTATACTGCACGCGACCACGCCGCACTCAGTTGCGCACAGACTAATTCCAATAATTTCTGTCCATGCCCGCTCTCACCGAGAACGGTCATCGGCATGCGTATGCCTGATCACAGCGTCAAGACTACCGACAGAGACCTTGCGCATGCCACTCGCCTTGCTTGCCCTCGCTGTTGCCGCATTCGGCATCGGCACCACTGAATTCGTCATCATGGGCCTGTTGCCCGATGTCGCTCGCGACCTCGCCGTCAGCATTCCGAACGCCGGTTTGTTGATCACTGGTTATGCCCTGGGCGTGGTGTTCGGCGCGCCGATCCTTGCGGTCGGCACCGCCAACATGCCGCGCAAGGCGACATTGCTGGGGATGACGCTGATGTTCATCCTTGGCAACGTCTTGTGTGCCCTGGCGCCGAACTACGCCACCTTGATGGCTGCTCGCGTGGTCACTGCACTGTGCCATGGTGCGTTCTTTGGTATCGGTTCAGTGGTCGCGGCCGGCCTGGTTGCACCGAATAAACGGGCACAGGCCATTGCCATGATGTTCACCGGCCTGACGCTGGCCAATGTGCTGGGCGTGCCATTGGGCACCGCGCTTGGGCAATATGCCGGCTGGCGCTCGACCTTCTGGGCGGTCTCTGTGATTGGTGTGATTGCCGCTATCGCGCAATGGCGCTGGCTGCCGAAACACATCGCCATGGACAAGGCCAATCTCGCCAGCGAGTTCAAGGTGCTGGGCAAGGTCAATGTGTTGTTGGCGCTGGGCATGAGCGTGCTGGCGTCGACCAGTCTGTTCAGCGTGTTCACTTACATCGCGCCGATCCTGCAAGACATCACCGGCGTCAGCCCGCATGGCGTGACGATCATGCTGTTGCTGTTTGGCGTGGGTTTGACCGCAGGCAGCATGCTCGGCGGTCGACTGGCGGATAGTCGTTTATTGCCTTCACTGGTCGGTATGGCGCTGGCCGTGTTGGTGGTACTGGCGGCGTTCACCCAGACCAGCCACACGGTGATTCCGGCGGCGATCACGCTGGTGCTGTGGGGGATTTTTGCGTTCGCCCTTTGTCCGATCCTACAACTGTTGATCATCGACCAGGCGCACGAAGCGCCTAATCTCGGCTCCACGTTGAATCAGAGTGCGTTCAACCTTGGCAACGCTGCCGGTGCATGGATTGGTGGACTGGTGGTTGCCAGCGGCGCCGACCTGGCGGACTTGCCGTGGACCGGTGCGATGGTCAGCGGTTTGACCGTGCTGACGGCGCTGTTGTTTATTTACCTGCAGCGTCGTAGTGCGGCTGCGGTCAATGTGTCTGGCTGATTGACTGCTCTGCTGCTGAAATAGCTATCGTCGGCAAGCCGGTCTCGCTTCCACATGGAGAGTGTCTATTCCTGTGGGAGCAGGCCTGCTCGCGAAGAAGCTGACGCCGTGCACCTGTCTTCACCCCTCTTCGTGCTTGCGTGGATCCGGCGCCTGATCCGAACTCTTCTTCGGCGGCCCGCTCTCGCTGCGAATCTGCGCATGGCTGATCAGCGCAAAGATGCAGCTGCCGCCAATGATGTTCCCCGCCAATGTCGGCCCGGCGAACACCAGCCAGAAATCCTTCCACGGCAACTCGCCTGCAAACACCAGGTACGACACCTCGGCGGAACCGACGACGATGTGGGTGAAATCACCCAGCGCCATGAGGTAGGTGATGAGGATGATGATCCACATCTTTGCACTCTCCATGGACGGAATCATCCAGACCATGGTGGCGATCATCCAACCCGATACGATGCCCTTGGCGAACATTTGGCCGGTGTGGTTTTCCATGACTTTGCGGCCGATTTCGAGAAAAGCCAGATCGGTTTTGCTGTCGAAAATTGGCAGGTTCAGCATCACATAAGCCACCAGCAACGTGCCGCACAAGTTGCCCACCAGCACCACCGTCCACAGCCGCAACAATCGACCGAAGTTGTTCAATGTGGGTTTGGTCATGACCGGCAGCACAGCGGTCAGGGTGTTTTCGGTGAACAACTGCTGACGGGCGAGTATCACCGCGAGAAAACCGGCGCAGTAGCCGAAACTGGCGATCACCTTGAAATGCTCGCCATCCGGCAGCCGGGAGTTGAGCAACCCCATGGCCATCAGCGACAGGCCCATGGTCAGGCCCGCGGCCAGCGCCGACCACCACAGCGCCGCGACGCTGCGCTCGAGCTCCTGATCGCCTTGGGTGCGGATGATTTCGTGCAGCACCGCCGCACGGGGGGGCTGGTTTTTGTCGACTTCGTGCCGTTCTTCAGCCGAGAGGTTCGGGGTCTTGCCGTCTTTTGGGGTGTCCATAGCGTTCCTGAACCGGTGGCGTGTCATTTAGGTACGACACGCGTGGTTCGGAGCTGTTCAGTGGTGCGCTAAATCATCGCTAGCAAGTAGACCGCCTTCGCGAGCAAGCCCGCTCCCACATTAGATCTTCAGTGAACACAGCATTTGTGATCGACTGAAATTAAGTGTGGGAGCGGGCTTGCTCGCGAATGTCGCGCCACCGCTCTCACTCGGCAGCGATATCTTCCTGAAACTGGTCTTTGACGTATCTGATCTCAGTACGACCATGCGGCGCCGGCAAGCCATCTTCGCCCAGGTTGACGAACACCATCTTCTCTACCGTCAGGATGCTCTTGCGGGTGATCTTGTTACGCACTTCACACGTCAGGGTGATCGACGTGCGCCCGAACTCGGTGGCGGTGATGCCCAGCTCGATGATGTCGCCCTGGCGCGAAGCGCTGACGAAGTTGATTTCGGAAATGTACTTGGTGACGACGCGCTGGTTGCCCAGTTGGACGATGGCATAGATCGCCGCTTCTTCATCGATCCAGCGCAACAGGCTACCGCCGAACAGCGTGCCGTTAGGGTTGAGGTCTTCAGGTTTTACCCATTTGCGGGTGTGGAAATTCATATTCACTCCAGAGAAGCAGCTTTGAGCAGGCAAGCTGAAAGCTGCAAGTAAAAAGCCGGTCGACTCGTTCTTGTAGCTTGCCGCTTGCAACTGGTCGCTGCAACTCGCAACTTGTCGCTTGCGGCTTGCAACTTGAAGCTCAAAGAAAGCTATAATCGCCACCGTTTCAAAACGGTCATCTTCTGTTGATACCGTTTTCCCGCCACCTGTCCGAGGGGCGCTGCAGCAGGTTCGACCTGTCAGGCTCGGATGGGGCGTTGCTTGGCTGTGATCAGCCAGACACTAAACGCACAACGGCGCCCATTCGCATACATTACGAATGGAGGCTCTTCATGAGCGCTGTTATCACGCCTGCAGATTTTAACGATTACAAAGTGGCCGACATGTCCCTGGCTGCCTGGGGCCGTCGCGAAACCATTATCGCCGAATCCGAAATGCCTGCCCTGATGGGTCTGCGCCGCAAATACGCTGGTGAGCAGCCGCTCAAAGGCGCGAAAATCCTCGGCTGCATCCACATGACCATTCAGACTGCCGTGCTGATCGAAACCCTGGTTGCCCTGGGTGCCGAAGTGCGCTGGTCGTCCTGCAACATTTTCTCGACTCAAGACCAGGCCGCTGCCGCTATCGCTGCTGCCGGCATCGCGGTTTACGCCTGGAAAGGCGAGACTGAAGAAGAGTACGAGTGGTGCCTGGAGCAAACCATCCTGAAGGATGGCGCGCCTTGGGATGCCAACATGATCCTCGACGACGGCGGCGACCTGACCGAGTTGCTGCACAAGAAATACCCGGAGATCCTGGACCGCGTCCACGGCGTCACCGAAGAAACCACCACTGGCGTACACCGCCTGTTGGACATGCTGGCCAAGGGCGAGCTGAAAATCCCGGCCATCAACGTCAACGACTCGGTGACCAAGAGCAAAAACGATAACAAGTACGGCTGCCGTCACAGCCTGAACGATGCGATCAAGCGCGGGACCGACCACCTGCTGTCCGGCAAGCAAGCGCTGGTCATCGGTTACGGTGACGTGGGCAAGGGCTCTGCTCAGTCTCTGCGTCAGGAAGGCATGATCGTTAAAGTCTCCGAAGTTGACCCGATCTGCGCCATGCAAGCCTGCATGGACGGCTACGAGCTGGTTTCGCCGTTCATCGACGGCATCAACGACGGCACCGAAGCCAGCATCGACAAAGCACTGCTGGGCAAGATCGACCTGATCGTGACCACCACCGGCAACGTCAATGTTTGCGACTCGAACATGCTCAAAGCCCTGAAGAAGCGCGCTGTTGTCTGCAACATTGGCCACTTCGACAACGAAATCGACACCGCTTTCATGCGCAAAAACTGGGCGTGGGAAGAAGTGAAGCCACAGGTTCACAAAATCCACCGTACCGGCCCGGGCGCTTTCGACGCTCAGAACGACGACTACCTGATCCTGCTGGCCGAAGGCCGTCTGGTTAACCTGGGCAACGCCACTGGTCACCCAAGCCGCATCATGGACGGTTCGTTCGCCAACCAAGTACTGGCGCAGATATTCCTGTTCGGCCAGAAGTACGCCGACCTGTCGCCAGCCCAGAAAGCCGAGCGCCTGACCGTTGAAGTACTTCCGAAGAAACTCGACGAAGAAGTGGCCCTGGAAATGGTCCGTGGTTTCGGCGGCGTTGTGACTCAACTGACCAAGACCCAGGCCGACTACATCGGCGTGACCGTCGAAGGTCCATTCAAGCCGCACGCTTATCGCTACTGACAGCAGCTGCGAGCTACAAGCTTCAAGCGGCAAGTAAAAGCAGTTCGTTTACTTGAGATTTGAGGCTTTCAGCTTGTTTCTTCATCGCTATTACGCAGCCGCGAGTTGCATGCTTCAACTACAAGAGTCGGCGCTACGCCCTCTTGCAGCTTGAAGCTTGCAGCTTGCAGCTGGAGGTCCCCTCCATGTCCCAAGACCGTCGCTACAGCTTCGAGTTCTTCCCTACGAAGACCGATGCTGGGCATGAAAAGCTGCTCGCCACTGCCCGTCAGCTGGCCACGTACAACCCCGATTTTTTCTCCTGCACCTATGGCGCTGGCGGTTCGACCCGTGATCGCACCCTCAACACCGTGTTGCAGCTCGAAAGCGAAGTCAAAGTCCCTGCCGCACCGCATATGTCTTGCGTGGGCGACAGCAAGGACGACTTGCGCGGCCTGCTGGCCCAGTACAAGGCTGCCGGCATCAAGCGTATCGTTGCCCTGCGCGGTGACCTGCCTTCGGGCATGGGCATGGCCAGTGGTGAAATGCGCCACGCCAACGACCTGGTCGAATTCATTCGTGAAGAGACCGGCGATCATTTCCACATCGAAGTCGCCGCTTACCCGGAAATGCATCCGCAAGCGCGCAACTTCGAAGACGATATCGCCAATTTCGTGCGCAAGGCCAAAGCCGGCGCCGACAGCGCGATCACTCAGTACTTCTTCAACGCCGACAGCTACTTCTACTTTGTCGAGCGTGTACGGGCGCTGGGCGTGACTATCCCGATCGTTCCGGGGATCATGCCGATCACCAACTACAGCAAACTGGCGCGCTTCTCTGACGCCTGCGGCGCGGAAATTCCACGCTGGATTCGCAAACAGCTGGAAGCCTACGGCGACGATACCCAAAGCATTCAAGGCTTTGGTGAACAGGTCATCACCGAGATGTGCGAACGCCTGTTGCAAGGTGGCGCACCCGGCCTGCACTTCTACACACTGAATCAGGCCGAAGCGAGCCTGGCGGTGTGGAACAACCTGAAGCTGCCGCGCTAAAACAGTGCAAAACCATGAAAAGGCTCTGGCGAAATCCAGGGCCTTTTTTGTGGGAAGTGCCTTGTGCCAGAGCTTCTGGATCGGGGTTCTGGCTCTTTATGATTTCTCGTCGTAATCTCAGACCATGCCCCTGATTTCGCAATTTATGACAGTGCTTCTTTTTACTTGCCTGAGCTTTGCCGCCCGGGGCGAGAAGCTGCGCATTGTCACAGAGCCCTGGGCGCCCTACGTTTACGAGGAAAATGGCAATTTCTTAGGGCTGGATTACGAAACCACGGCCATTGTGTTCAAGCGCCTGGGGATCGAGGTGGAATGGCAGTTCCTGCCGTGGAAACGCTGCTTGTCGATGCTCGAAACCGGCCAGGCGGATGGTGCACTGGACATTTTCCACAGTGATGAGCGGGACGCGACCCTGCTCTATCCCGCTGAGCCACTCTCGGAAGTCGAATTCGTGATGTTCTACGCCAATGCCCGACCCTATCCGTTTCGCACCCTGGATGATCTGAAAGGCCTGACCATCGGCACCTCGCCGGGCTATCTCTACAGCAAGGACTTCAGCGAATCGCCGCTGTTCACCCGTGAACCGGCGCCGACCCATGAAGCCAACTTCGGTAAGCTGGTACGCGGGCGGATCGACCTGTTGATCACGGATCGCCGGGTCGGCCAACACTTGCTCGATCAACTGGGCATCCGCAACAAGATCACGGAAAACCCGGCCGTTATCAGTCACCAGAGCCAGTTTCTGGCGGTACGTAAAAATGCCGGTATGGATTTGCTGGTGCAACGTTTCGGTGCCGAACTCAAGCGTTTCAAGCGCGAGCCCGCCTACGCGGAGCTGAGCGCCCGTTACGGCGCGGAACCCGGTACGGCCATCAACGTCACCACGGCGACTGCGCCCCCTGCAAAAACCGTTGAGCAGCAGGAAAGCGGCGCGCAGTGATTGCTCTGTTATACTCCGGCCTTCCCGCCAGGCTCACGCCCGGACGCTCGGACTTGTTCAAGGCATCTAGACCCCGCTACAGCGCAGCTCTTCAGCCCGCGCGAGCACTCCAGACGAGCTTTCAAGGCCCAGCAGGACCGGACGGGATTGCGTTCCTCTTAAACGCTATTCGCGCCAGGCAAGACTCCCATTGGGCCAAGCCCTAACTAAAACAGGATTACTCATGTCCTTTGCTTCCCTCGGTCTCTCCGAGGCTTTAGTCCGCGCCATCGAGGCAGCGGGCTATACCGAGCCTACTCCGGTGCAACAGCGGGCCATTCCCGCCGTGTTGCAAGGTCGCGACCTGATGGTTGCGGCTCAGACAGGTACTGGCAAAACCGGTGGCTTCGCCCTTCCGATCCTGGAGCGGTTGTTCCCTAACGGTCACCCGGACAAATCCCAGCGTCATGGCCCGCGCCAACCGCGCGTACTGGTCCTGACCCCAACTCGCGAACTCGCAGCTCAAGTCCACGAGAGCTTCAAGGTCTATGCCCGTGACCTGAAGTTCGTCAGCGCCTGCATCTTCGGCGGCGTCGGCATGAACCCGCAGGTTCAGGCCATGTCCCGTGGTGTTGACGTGCTGGTGGCCTGCCCTGGCCGCCTGCTCGACCTCGCCGGCCAAGGCAGCGTCGATTTGTCCCACGTGGAAATTCTCGTGCTGGACGAAGCCGACCGCATGCTCGACATGGGCTTTGTCCATGACGTGAAGAAGGTGTTGGCCCGCCTGCCCGCCAAACGGCAGAACCTGCTGTTCTCGGCGACGTTCTCCAAGGACATCACCGACCTCGCCGGCAAGCTGCTGCACAACCCGGAACGCATTGAAGTCACGCCACCGAACACCACGGTCGAGCGAATCGAACAGCGCGTATTCCGTCTGGCCGCCAACCACAAGCGTTCGCTGCTGGCCCACCTGATCACCGCTGGCGCCTGGGAACAAGTGCTGGTGTTCACCCGCACCAAGCACGGCGCCAACCGCCTGGCCGAGTACCTGGACAAACACGGCCTCAGCGCCGTCGCGATCCACGGCAACAAGAGCCAGAACGCCCGCACCAAAGCCCTGGCCGATTTCAAGGCCGGTGAAGTGCGCATTCTGGTGGCCACCGACATCGCCGCTCGCGGTCTGGACATCGACCAGTTGCCACACGTGGTCAACTTCGAACTGCCGAACGTCGACGAAGACTACGTGCACCGTATCGGCCGTACTGGCCGCGCCGGTCGTTCGGGCGAGGCGATCTCGCTGGTCGCGCCGGACGAAGAGAAGTTGCTGAAAAGCATCGAGCGCATGACCAAGCAGAAGATTGCCGACGGCAACCTGATGGGCTTCGACTCAAGCGCTGTAGAAGCCGAAAAGCCTGAAGTTCGCGAGCGTCCGGATGTGCGTAACCCGCGCAATCCACGTGGCCCGCGCGGCGACGGCCCGAACGGCACCGGTGGTGGCGGCGGTCGTAAAGACAAGGGCAAGGACAAGGGTGGCAAGGAAAAACCTGCCGCCACTGGCCGTGGCGAACGTCCGGCGCGTGAACACAAGCCACGCGAAGGCACCCCGGCTCGCGAGCAACAGCGTCCGGCACCTCGCGCCGCCGCAGACCGTGCTCCGGACGAGTTCCTGGACGACGATGTCGATAACTTCGGTAACCGCGTTGATTACGTCCCTCAAGCCAAACCGGCTCAGGGTCGTGGTCGCCGTCCAGGTGCTCCGGCACAAGGCACAACCGCTGGCGCAGGTGCTCCGCGCACCGGCGGCAAGCCGCAGGGCCGCCAAAGCGGGCCGCGCAGCAGCGATGGCGCCACTACCGGCACGCCACCGGCCAAGCGCAGTGGCCCACGCAGCGGCGCTCCACGTGACGGTCAGGCCCGTCGCGAAGAAGGTCGCAACCGTCGCCCTGCTCGTGACGAGCAGCCGCGTTCGGAACCGGCCGTGCAGAACCCGCGCGGTCCTGCGCCGAAGATCATTCACAAGGAGTCGAAAACTGATCGTTTCCCGACTCCTGAGCAACTTGATCAACTGCCAGGCCGTCCGCGTGGCGAAAAACCAGCGTTGCTGACCCGCAATCGCTAAGTTTTTCCAGCCATAAAAAATGCCCCTGGTCTCACGATCAGGGGCATTTTTGTTTTCTGGAGCAGGCATAAATACTGAACTCACTAAAGATCAAATGTGGGAGCGGCGGTGCGACGATTCGACTTGCTCGCGAAAGCGGTCGGTCAGTCGACATCAATGTTGAGTGTTAAACCGCTTTCGCGAGCAAGCCCGCTCCCACAGTGGTTCGGTGGTGTATTTGAAGATTTTTATTCGGCAACAAAAAACGCCCCCGACCGTGAGATCGGGGGCGTTTTTTATGTCAGGCGCGAAAGTTATTTCGCTTTGACACCTTCAAACGTTACATAGATCTGGACTGCATCGGACGATGGGCCCAGGTCTTTCTGCTTGCCGAAATCGGAACGCTTGAGGTCGAAGGTGCCCTCGAAACCGGCACGGTAGCCGCCCCATGGATCCTTGCCTTCACCCAAGAAAGTCGCCTTGACCACGATTGGCTTGGTCACGCCAAGGATGGTCAGGTCGCCAGCCACGTCGGCAGTGTCTTTGCCAGCGGCGTTTTTGCCGGTGGGTTTGACGCTGGTGGAAACGAATGTAGCCTTACTCCCGTTCAGGAAGTCTTTGCTGGAGATGTGCTTGTCGCGCTCAGCGTTGTTGGTGAAAACGCTCGCAGTGTTCACGTTGAACTCGATCTTGCTGTCTTCTGGCTTGGCAGCATCAAAGCTGAACTTGCCGTCGATGTCCTTGAAAGTACCGGTTATGTAGCTGTAACCCAGGTGGCTGATCTTGAAATCAACGAAGGCGTGCTGGCCTTCCTTGTCGACGACGTAATCAGCCGCCATCACGTTGGCGGACAGCAGGGCCGAACCGATTGCCAGAGCAGCGAGTGTTTTTTTCAACATACTTTCTATTCCTTTGGAGTCGAGGTTGAACATCAGGCTTTGCGCCCCAGCATTCGCGTCAGGGTCACATCACGATCGATAAAGTGGTGCTTCAGTGCTGCCAACGCATGGAAGCCGGAAAAAATGACCAGCACCCACGCCAGGTACAAATGAATCACACCGGCGGTGTCTGCCTGATCCGGTAGTCCGGAAACCAGCGCAGGAACTTCAAACAGGCCAAACACCGGGATCCCGACGCCTTCTGCGGTGGAAATCAGGTAACCGGCAATCATCACAACGAACAAATTGAGATACAGAAACAAATGGCCGAATTTGGCGCCCAGGCGCGTCATGCGGCTATAGCTTTGCAGCGTAGGTGGCGGTGGGCTGATAAAGCGCCACAGCAACCGTAGGACCATGACAGCCAACAACACCAGACCAATGCTTTTGTGCAATTCCGGCGCCTCTTTGCGCCAAGTGCTGTAGTAGTCGAGATCGATCATCCACAAACCCAAAGCAAACAGACCGAAGACTGCCAGCGCCACGCCCCAGTGCATGAAGATGCTGACCCAGCCGTAGCGAGAGGTTGAGTTTCGTAGTTGCATTGCCAAGTCCTTGTAAGTGCTGGCCCAAGACTAACGAGTTATCTATCGAATTAAAGCCGAAAATTTTGCTTTGAAATATCGAGAAATACGATCAAGAGATTGAAATAGGTGTGTTAAGGAAAGATTAAAGACCACTGCGTGAGAAAAAATGCACTCCGACTAGAAAACACCTACTCCCCGGGCTTTATTCGATTCCCGCTACTGGTTTTCTTCAGGCATAAAAAAACGCGACATCTCTGCCGCGTTTTTTTAACCCCGACGCTTACTGCGCCTTGGTAACCGTTGTCGCTGTCGCAGCGGGTTTAGTCGCTGGTTTCTTCACCGGAGCCTTTTTGGCTTCGGTTTTGGCGGCAGGCTTCTTCGCCGGAGCTTTCGCCGGTGCCTTTTTGGCGGGCTCGGCTTTTACTGGCGTTGCAGGCTTCGGCGCTTCGACAGGTGCCGGTGCAGCTACCGGAGCTGGGGCCGGTGCGGGTGGAGTGACAGGCTCAGGTGCCTTGACCGGCTCTGCCTTCTTGGCGTCATCCGAACCACCGAACAGGTTGCTGAAGAAGTTACCTTTCTTCGCTGCCACCGCGCCGGCTGCCGCTGCGGTCGCCACTTTCGCCGGCTCAAACGACTTGCCCGCCGCCAAGTCTTCAACCTGACTGGCCGCACGCTGGCCGGTGCGCAATGCGCCTTCCAGGGTGCCTGGGTACAAGGTATCAGTGTGTTCGCCGGCAAAGGTTACACGCTGAATCGGTCGCTCCCACAGGCGCCAGTATTTGCTGATCTGGCCCGGACCGAAGGCCAGGTAAGCGCCGCCCATCGTAGGGTCGGTGCTGTAGCGGCGCAGTTCATAGCCGGTGAACGCACCACGCGCCTGCGGATAAAAGGCGTGCAGGCGAATCAGCACTTGATCGACGACTTGCTTGTCACCAAACGCCTGCATCACGCGTGCGTTGTCGCCAGCCAGGTTGATCACCACATTGGCGCCGCCCTTCGGTGCCGGCTCGATCCACAACATGCCAAGGCCGGTGTTACTGAAGATCTCGCCGGACATGCGGGCTTTGGGTTCCCACACCGGCGTCTTGAACTTCAGCATGATCTGGTCGTGCCAACCGTAGTTGGTGCCTTTGATGGCGTCCATATGCTTGGCATCCAGCGACGGGGTCATCTGGATCTTGCCCAGTGCGCGCAACGGCACGGCCAACACCACGTAGTCCGCTTGATAGCCGACGCTACCGACTTTGACGGTCACGCCGTCCTTGTCCTGAGTGATCGACGAGACCGGGGAGTTGGTCTTGATGGTTTTCAGCTGTTTGACGAAAGCGTCGGCCAGCATCGGGCTGCCGCCCACCAGTCGCGAAGCACGCAGATCACGATCGGATATGCCACGGTAAACACGGCCCTGTTGTGCGAAGTACAGCAACGACAGACGCGAAGGTTCGTCATAGCGGGTACGAATCTGCTGATTCACCAACTGACGGGCCGTGGTTGGCAGGTTCAGACGGTCGAGCCAGTTGGCCACGTTGATCTGGTCCAGCGCGAACAGTGTGTTGTTGGCGGCAGGGTTCTGCGGGTCGTCAATCGAGCGCGCCAGATCATCCACGGTTTTTTCGTAGCGCTTGAGCGCTTCGGCGGTGGCCGGTTGCTTGGTCGCCAGATCGGCGGCGGTGATGTACTCACCGTCGATCAGGTAGCTCGGCGTGCGCACGAATTCAGGGGCTGGCGTGGTGCTCAGCTTGAAGGTCGACACGTACTTGTTCAGCACAGGCTGAGTCTTGTCGTTACCGATCCACTCGCTGGTGGCCATGCCGGAGCGACCGCCCAGGCTCGATTTGGCTTCCAGCAGCGTGACCTGCCAGCCTTTGTTCTGCAACTCGTAAGCCGCGGTCAGGCCAGACAGCCCGCCACCGATCACGATTACGGTTTTATCCTTAGCCAGCGCAGACACGCTGAACAGCCCCAACATCACCAGCGCACAGGCGCGCAGCCAACCGACAGACATTCAGCGAACTCCGGAAATAAATGTGGAAAAAAGCAGTTTTACGAGTCAGTCGACTCCAAGAACCGCGAAGGATACGTCAGGCTTCAGACGCCCGCCAGCAACGTCTATCGGCCTATGTAAAGTAGCTCAATCGACACAATGGGTTGTCCCCACGCCACGCATTGCATAGGCTTGCGCGATTGTTTGCCCGCCTACGTCGCGGGTAGCCTCGAGGAGACAGAAAATGGGCCTGAATAAACAGTGGATGGAACGCGATCTCGCGGTGTTGTGGCATCCCTGCACCCAGATGAAAGACCACGAACAGCTGCCGTTGATCCCGATTAAACGCGGGGAAGGTGTGTGGCTGGAAGACTTCGAAGGCAAACGCTACCTCGACGCTGTCAGCTCCTGGTGGGTCAACGTGTTTGGCCACGCCAACCCGCGTATCAACCAGCGCATCAAAGACCAGGTGGATCAGCTGGAGCACGTGATCCTCGCCGGCTTCAGCCATCAGCCGGTGATCGAGCTGTCCGAGCGGCTGGTGAAAATGACCCCGGAAGGCCTGACCCGGTGCTTCTACGCCGATAACGGTTCTTCCTGCATCGAAGTCGCGCTGAAAATGAGCTTTCACTACTGGCTCAACCGTGGCCAGCCGAACAAGAAGCGCTTTGTCACCCTGACCAACAGCTACCACGGCGAAACAATGGCGGCGATGTCGGTGGGCGATGTGCCGCTGTTTACCGAAACCTACAAGGCGTTGCTGCTGGACACCATCAAGGTGCCAAGCCCCGATTGCTACCTGCGCCCGGATGGCATGAGCTGGGAAGAACACTCGCGTAATATGTTCGCCGCCATGGAACAGACGCTGGCAGAGAACCATGACAGCGTCGCGGCAGTGATCGTCGAGCCGCTGATCCAGGGCGCTGGCGGCATGCGCATGTACCACCCGGTTTACCTCAAGTTGCTGCGCGAAGCTTGCGACCGCTATGGCGTGCACTTGATCCACGACGAAATCGCCGTCGGCTTTGGCCGCACCGGCACCATGTTCGCCTGTGAACAGGCCGGTATCCGCCCGGACTTCCTTTGCCTGTCCAAGGCCCTGACCGGCGGTTACCTGCCGTTGGCGGCCTGCGTGACAACCGAGGATGTCTACAGCGCCTTCTACGATGACTACCCGACCCTGCGCGCCTTCCTGCACTCGCACAGTTACACCGGTAATCCGCTTGCCTGCGCGGCGGCCCTGGCGACGCTGGACATCTTCGAAGAAGACAACGTCATCGAGAACAACAAGGCGCTGGCCCAGCGCATGGCCTCCTCCACCGCGCACCTGGCCGACCATCCGAACGTCTCGGAAGTACGCCAGACCGGCATGGTGCTGGCCATCGAGATGGTCAAGGACAAGGCTACGAAAGAAGCCTACCCGTGGCAGGAACGTCGTGGCTTGAAGGTGTTCCAGCACGCACTGGAACGTGGTGCTTTACTACGACCGTTGGGCAGCGTTGTGTATTTCCTGCCGCCGTACGTGATTACGCCGGAGCAAATCGACTTTCTAGCCGAAGTGGCCAGCGAAGGGATCGACATCGCGACGCGCGACAGCGTCAGCGTGGCGGTGCCCAAAGACTTCCACCCCGGTTTCCGCGATCCGGGCTAGCAATCACTGAGGAACACTGTGGTGAAAGGGCTTGCCTGTGGCGAGGGGGCTTGCCCTCGTTGGGTCGCGAAGCGACCCCAAATCCGGCAACCTGGTTTCCCCAGATAAATCGCCTCAGCAGGATTTGCGACTGCTTCGCAGCCGAACTGGGGCAAGCCCCCTCGCCACAAAAAGCTACTCCGACACACTTACGATGCCGAACATTAGATTCAGTAGAGACCCAGCATGAGACTGTCCCGCTTCTTTATCGACGCCCCCCTGAGCACCGGCGAACACGAGTTGCCCGAAGCCCAGGCCCATTACATTAGCCGCGTGCTGCGCATGGCCGAGGGCGATGCGTTGCAGCTTTTCGACGGTTCGGGACACGAGTTTCGCGCCACGCTGGCGGAGGTTGGCAAGAAACGCGTCGTCGTGCAGATCGATGAAAGCTTCGCCGGGCAGATTGAATCGCCGCTGGCGATCCATCTCGGCCAAGGCCTGTCGCGTGGCGAGCGCATGGACTGGGCAATTCAGAAAGCCACCGAACTGGGCGTCACCGAAATCACCCCGATCTTCAGCGATCGCTGCGAGGTCCGGTTGAAGGACGAACGCGCCGACAAGCGCCGGACGCACTGGCGTCAAGTGGCGATCAGTGCCTGCGAGCAATGTGGGCGGTCACGGGTGCCGGTTATTCATCCGCCGCTGCTGCTGGCGGACTGGTTGAAGCAGACTGAAGCCGAATTGAAATTGGTACTGCATCCGGTGGCAGAGCCATTGGTCAGTCACGCCAAACCTTCCAGCCTGGCGTTTCTGATCGGCCCCGAAGGCGGACTGTCCGACGCCGAAGTCGAGCAGGCCAAAGCCAGCGGTTTCCACGCCGCCCGCCTCGGTCCGCGCGTGCTGCGTACCGAAACTGCGCCAGTGGTGGCGCTGGCGGTAGCGCAGCAACTGTGGGGCGACTTCTGACGCCTTACTGCACCGGATCGCTCGTCGGCTTGACGATGATCGCCTTGAGTTCACTGGTCATCGGGAACTCAAGGTTCAACCCCTTCGGCGGGATCGGCTGTTCAAACCAGCGCTGGTAGATGCCATTGATCTCGCCCGAGCTGTACAGATCGGCCAATGCGCCATTCACCAGAGCGAGGAATTGCGGATCATCCTTGCGCACCATGCAGCTGTAGATTTCCCGCGATTGTTCCTCGCCGACCACCACCCATTTATGCGGATCCCGCGCCTTGGCACGTTCGCCGTAGAGCAGTGCGTCGTCCATGTAGAACGCCGCCGCCCGACCTGACTGCAGCATCTGGAAGGCTTCGCCGTGATCCTTGGCGCTGATTACGAACATGTCGATTTTGTTGTCGACGTTGTAGCTCTTCAGAAAACGCTCGTTGGTGGTGCCGGCAGTGGTCACCACATTCTTGCCGCGCAGGTCGGCGAAGCCCTTGATGCCGCTGTCCTTGGCGGTCAGCAACTGGCCTTTGACATAGATGAAACCGTAGGAAAACGCCACTTGCTTCTGCCGTTCGGCGGTCACCCCGGTAGAGCCGCATTCGAGGTCGACGGTGCCGTTCTGCACCAGTGGAATCCGCGTCTGAGAAGTCACCAGGGTGTATTTCACTTTGAGTTCAGGCAGCGCCAGTTGCTGGCGGATGCGCTCGACAATCTTGCTCGCCAGATCCACTGAATAACCCATCGGCTGGCCCGTGTGATCGCCCACGTAGGAGAACGGCACCGACGCATCGCGATACCCAAGGGTGATGCTGTTGGCATTGGCGATCTTGCCCAAGGTGCCGGTCTGCGGCGTTTCATTGGCTTGAACCTGACTACCGAGCAACAGTCCGAGGGTGCAGCCGAGCAACGTGATTTTTTGCATTGTTATTCTCCGTTGTGGGTGTTGGGTACGGGTGGGTTCAGATGCGGGCCGCAGTGACGGTGATTTCCACCAACACTTGCGGGCGCGCCAGATCGGCCTGCACGGTGGTGCGGCTCGGCGCGTGTCCCGGTGACAGCCAGGCTGACCAGACTTCATTCATCGCCGCAAAATCGGCATTGATGTCCTTCAGATAAATTGTCGCGCTCAGCAAATGATCTTTGTCGCTACCGGCCTCGGCCAGCAACGCGTCGATTTTGGCCAGGACTTCGCGGGTCTGACCGCCAGCATCCAGGGCATCGCCCGGCACCTGGCCGGAGAGAAACACCAGATCGCCGAAGGTCACGGCGCCTGACAGGCGTGGGTTACTGTGAAAACGTTCAATGGTCATGACGGGGTCCTTTTTGACAGGGAAATTCAAGCGGCCGGGTGGCTGAAACCCAGCAGGTCAATGGAAGTCTGGCGCTGACTGATCAGCTCGCTGAGTAACTGGCCGCTGCCACAGGCCAGGGTAAAACCAAGCGCACCATGACCGAGATTCAGCCACAGATTGCGGTAGGCCGTAGCGCCCAAAAGTGGTACTCCGCTGGGGGTCGCCGGACGCATACCCGCCCACTCCACGGCGGCATCATAATCGCCGGCATTCGGGAA
This sequence comes from Pseudomonas sp. P5_B2, assembly GCF_056400445.1. NCBI lineage: Bacteria > Pseudomonadati > Pseudomonadota > Gammaproteobacteria > Pseudomonadales > Pseudomonadaceae > Pseudomonas > Pseudomonas sp. P5_B2. Next base: position 17,707 of record NZ_JBFULH010000023.1, read on the forward strand.
GGTGTCGCGGGCCTGGCGCTTGATCAGGCTCAAGCGTTCGGGATCGACGGCCGGGTCGAAACCGACAATGTCGACCATCGCCGCCACACGCAATTGCTCACCGATGCGCGCATACACGATCTTGCGGTCGTAGTCGGTGATGCTCAGCTCGGGCGCTTGGTGTTCGGCACCGATCGGCAACGTCAGGCTGTAACCCTTCAGGGGATAGAGCGGCAGCCGCAGGCCGGGCAACGCCAGCAGCGGACTGCGATGGCCGGCGGCGATCACGAGTTGCTCGACCGGCAACACCTCGGCACCCAACTCAATGGCAGTGACCGCGCCGTTGCGGTGATGAATCCCGGTCACCGCGTGGCCCAGGCGAAATTCGCAACGGCCGGACGCCTTCAGTCGCGCCACCAGTTGCTGACAAAAGCCATGGCAATCGCCGACCTCTTCGTCCGGCGTATAGATCGCGCCGACAAAAGGAGCATCGGCCAGTGCCGGCTCCAGCTGCGCGCACTCGGCGGTGGACAACACCTGCTGTTGCTGCGGATCGGCCAGACCTTTGCGCGCATGCCCGAAGCTGACGGGGTTGCGGAATGTCACCAGCTTGCCGTTGCGCCGCCAATGGAAACCGCTCAGCCCATCGTCTTCGCGCCAGGTTTTCAGCGTGCTCTGGCTGAACAGTGCCAGGCGCAGCAAATGCGCGGCGTTCTCACGGTTGACCGAACGGCGGCACGCGGCGAGGAACGATGCCATCCAGCGCCATTGCGCCGGATCGAGACGCGGGCGCAGCTTCAACGGCGAGTCGCCGCGTAGCATCCAGCCGATCGCCTGCAACGGCACGCCGGCATCCGCCAGCGGCGCAACGTAGCGATAGGACAACTGGCCACCGTTGGCGAAACTGGTTTCGCTGCCCAGCGAATCCCGGGCCTCGACCACCGTCACCTCGAAGCCGTCGCGCACCAGCGCATACGCCGTTGCCAGGCCAATCACGCCACCGCCGATGATGYACACACGCTGAACCATGTCCGTCCCTAAAACCGTTGTGAAGGCGAGGCCGAGGTTAGAGCCAGGTGACAGGCGGCGAACAATGAATAAAGATGCCGAACCCATAAACAAAGGTTATGGACTTGCCATGCGTCTTCGTCATATCGAGATTTTCCAGGCTATTCGCCAGACCGGGTCGATCAGTGCGGCCGCACAATTGCTGCACGTCTCCCAGCCGGCGGTGACCAAGGTGTTGCAGCACGCCGAGCAGCAACTGGGTTTTCCGTTGTTCCTGCGGGTGCGCGGCAAATTGCAGGCAACGCCGGAAGCGCTGGAGCTGGAGCGTGAAGTCGATAAGGTCACTGAAAGCCTGCAAGGTGTGCGGCGCCTGGCCCAGAGCTTGCGCCGCGAGCCGGGCCATAGCCTGCGCATTGGCGCCACCCCGGCGCTGGCCCTGTCATTGCTGCCGCCGGCCATTCACGAGTGGACCTCGCGCTACCCGGACATCGCCTGCGAACTGTCCAGCGCCCATAGCCGCGAACTGGTGCAGAACCTGTTGATGCGTGAAGTGGATGTCGCCCTGACGCTGCAACGACCGGATCATCCGGGGCTCAAGGCCCAGGCACTGGCGTCCGGCGTGTTGGTGGCGCTGGCGCCCGCGGGTTACTGGTCGGAGGCAGAGGCAGGCACACCGTTGCCACTGATGGCCCTGGCCGATGCCCCCTTGATTGGCCTGTCCAGCGCCGACCCGTTGGCGGCCCGGCTCGACAGTTACCTCGAAGCGGTGGAGCCGCCGCCTCGGGTGCGCATCGCGGTGCAGACCTATTCACTGGCCCGGGCGATGGTGGAATCCGGCGCCGGACTGGCGGTGATCGATCCATTCACCGCACTCGGCGCCTCCCCCGCCGCGACGACGATCCGCCCGTTGACCCCGCCGCTGCCCATCACCCTGTACGCGGTAACCCGCGCCACCGAACCGCCGCCCCACACCTTGAATGACTTGTTGCAGGTATTCAGCCGTCGCGCCCAAGAACAACTGGATCGTTTGATTCCGGCCCCTATTTAATGTGGGGGGGGCAGTAGCCTAAAGGACATAAAAGAAAATCGCCACAAAGTGCAGCAAGCTCCCGGCAATCACGAACAAATGCCAGATCCCGTGGGCATGCCGCAGCCGATGATCCAGGGCAAAAAAGATAATCCCCACGGTGTAAAAAATCCCGCCCGCCGCCAGCCACGCAAACCCCGCAGTGCCGAGCGCCGCGAGTAACGGCTTGACCGCCACCAGCACGATCCAGCCCATCACCGCGTAAATCACGATCGACAAAATACGTGCTTCCGAGCGCGGCTTGATCTCTTGCAGGATGCCGATCAGCGCCAGCCCCCAGACAATCCCGAAAAGCGTCCAGCCCCACGGCCCGCGCAGGGTCACCAAGCAGAACGGCGTGTAACTGCCGGCAATCAGCAGGTAGATCGAAAAGTGATCCACCTTCTGCATGATCGCTTTCTTGCGCCCACGCACGCTGTGATAAACGGTCGAAGCGCTGTACAGCACCAGCAAGGTGAAACCGTAAATCGACACGCTGACAATCTTCCACGGGCTGCCGTCCATGCTGGCGATGACCAACATCCAAACCACCCCGACCGTTGCTGCCACGGCCCCGACCAAATGCGTCCAGGCGTTTAATCGTTCCCCGTGATACATGCAGTGCTCACCTCAAAATTTGATGCAACATCGCGCAAACTGTGGGGACTGTCGAGTGGAACTAGGTTGCGATCAAAAATTCGCAGCCTCGTTTCACTCGACAGTTCCTATATAGCTCGTACATAGCTCCTACAAAACATCGCATGCGTGCACAATCGAGCCATTCCAATAAGAGTCCGGGCCATGCTGATCGATGAAGAATTGACCCTGAAAAAACTCGAGGTGTTCCTGGCCTTCATGCGCACCGGCAATCTGGCCAGGGCGGCTGCCGAGTTGCAGACCAGCAACGTCAGCGTGCACCGGGCGATCCACTCCCTGGAAAGCGCCTTGCGCTGCCCGCTGTTCAAACACGAGGGCCGTAACCTGACGCCACTGGAAAGCGCTTACGTACTCGAAGAACGGGCGCAGAAGCTGATTCAGGACGTGGTCGAAACCGTGCGCCTGACCCGCGAAGCCGCCGGTTTTTCCGCTGAACGCTTCAAGCTCGGCTCGCTGTATTCACTGACGGTCAAGACCGTGCCGCAGCTGATCATGGGCCTGAAAATCCGCCGCAGCGAACTCAACATCGACTTGATCCTCGGTTCGAATTTCGACCTTTTGTACAAGCTCAAGAACATGGAAGTCGACGCGATCCTGGTGTCGCTGGACGAGAGCGTCAACGACCCGGACTGCGAGCAGATTGCGCTGTTTTCGGATGACATTTTTCTCGCCACGCCAGCGGACTCAAAGTTTGCCCAACGAACCGAAGTCGACCTGGCCGAAGTGCGTGATGAGACGTTTATTACCCTGACGCAGGGCTTTGCCACGCACCAGGACGGTAATCGGGTGTTCAAGCAGGCGGGGTTCGAGCCGAAAGTGGCGATGCAGGTCAACGACATCTTCACCCTGCTGAGCATGGTCAGCTCAGGGGTGGGTTATGCGTTGCTGCCGGGGCGGATTGCGGCGGTGTATGAGAACCGGGTGAAGCTGATTCCGTTGCAGGAACGCTATCGGTTGCAGCAGCACATTGGCGTGGTGTTCTTGAAGGCCAAGGAGCGCGATCCGAACTTGTTGGCGTTGTTGGCAGAGTGCCGGATGTACGCCAATCGCCAGGCCTGAAACCGTGTCGCCCCCTTCGCGAGCAAGCCCGCTCCCACATTGGAWTGCGTTCCCCTGTGGGAGCGGGCTTGCTCGCGAAGGCGGCCGATCACTCAATAGAGAAATCAGCCCCTAGCCGACAATCCCGCGAACAATGAAGTACAACAACGAAGGCCCAAGCAAGCAGCCAAGCCCTGTGTGGAATGTCGCCGTCAACGCCCCATAAGGCACTAACCGCCGATCCGTTGCCGCCAGCCCGGCTGTCACGCCGCTGACCGTACCGGCCAACCCGCCAAACACCATCGCCGAACGCGGATTATCCAGGCCCATCCAGCGCGCCGCCATCGGCGTGCCGACCATCACCAGAATCGCCTTGATCAACCCGGTGGCAATCGACAACGCCATCACATCGGAACTGGCGCCAATCGCTGCCCCGGTCACTGGCCCGACGATGTAGGTCACCGCTCCCGCGCCGATGGTAGTCATGCTGATCGCATCACGATAACCAAACGCCCAAGCCATGCTCGCGCCGACAATGAACGGCAAAATGGTGCCCAGCAAAAGCGCAATCACACCAATCAACCCGGCCTTTTTCGCTTCGGTGGCCTGAACTTCGAATGCAGTGGCGACAATGGCAAAGTCGCGCAGCATTGCGCCGCCCATCAAACCAATGCCCGAGAACAATGTCAGGTCCGCAAGGCCTTTTTGCCCGCCGGTCATGGTTCCGCCAACCCACGCCAGGACCAGCCCGATAACAATGGCAATCGCCGAGCCGTGAATCCTCCCGAATGTCAGCCGCTTCGACAAGACAACCGATACCCACATGATTACGCCAACAAATGCGAACGCGGTGACCAGACTGTTCGTGGTCAGGCCTTTCTCGATGGATTCCCACATATCAACGACCTCCTACAGGTGTGCCGACCGGACTAATGTCCGCCGGTTCATCGGGCAAGGGTTCGCCTTTATGCGTCCGGCTGATCAAGGCAATGGTGCAGCCACAGAGCACCACCGAACCGATCGCCGCGAGCACTGCCACTGGCCCGCCATGCAAGGCAGTCACCACGTTTTGTTGAGCGGCCATCGCCACCACCACTGGAATGTACATGGCGCCCCAGAAGCCGACGCCCATCTCGCAATCCTTGGTCATGCCGCCGCGTTTTTGCATCCACAACCGCGCGCAAATCAGCAGGATCATCGCGATCCCGACTCCGCCGACATTGGATTTAACGCCCAGCAACATGCCCAGCGCATCGCCCATGATCACCCCTGCCAGCGTACAGATCGCCAACAGCGCCACACCGTAAATAATCATTGTTGTAGTCCTCAAAATGCATCGTCGAATGTTGTTTTTGTTGTTCGAAGGCCTGAGTCGGGGGTCTAGGGTTGGCGGCTTCCCTCCTCACGCAACAGCGCCTGCAAGGTATCGAGCCGCGCACCGTCGAAGGCAATCACGGTGCCCTGCTCGAACACCCGGCGCGCCAGCCCGGTCAGCACCGCACCGGGCGGCAGTTCGATCTGTAGACGTACGCCGCGCTCGTAAGCGCTTTGTACCGTGCCGCGCCAATCAACAACGCGGCACATGTTGAAAGCCAGGTCGTCGCGCAAGGCGTCGACGTTTATGATGGGCCGGGCGCGGCTGCCGCTCAGGTAACCCAGGGTCGGCGTTTTCAGCGGTACCTTGGCAAAGGCTTCGGCCAGGGTTTTAGCCGGCGCATCCAGCAGCGGACTATGCGACGGCACACTGACCGCCAGTCGTTTGGCCAGACCTGCTCCATGGTTTTTGGCCAAAAAAGCCACCGCCTTCATTGCCCCATCACTGCCCGCAATCACTATCTGGTTATCGGCATTGATATTGGCCAGGTACACCGGCGTGTCGATGCTGTGGACCTGCGCCAGCAAGCCTTCCACTGTGGACAACTCCAGGCCGATGATCGCGGTCATGCCGTAGCCCTGTGGATAAGCCTGCTGCATCAACTCGCCGCGCAGGCTGACCAGATGCAGCGCATCGCTGAAACTCAAGGCACCGGCCACCACCGCTGCCGGGTAAGCGCCGATGGACAATCCGGCCACGTAATCCGGCGCCATGGCTAATTGGCGTGAAGCCGCCACACCGGCGATCAACAGGCAAAGCTGAACCGCACGTGTCGACCGCAACGCTTCGGCGCTATCCAGCAACCACGCGTCTTCACCCAACACTTCACTCGCCTCGTTCACCGTCTCGCGCGGCAAACACTGGAGCATGCCCGGCTGCTGCGCGCCCTGGCCGGGGAACACCAGTAAACTGCTCACGCCGCTTGCTCCTGCAGGTTCCACGGATCAATCACCAGACAGGCTTCGGTGGCATTTTTCAACAATACACGCCGTGCAGAACCGGCCCATTCGCGCAGGGCCACAGCGCCGAACGGCGTCTGCAACTGCATGTCCACCGGGCACACAGCCGCATCGAGAATATTCACCAGTGCCTGCGCCTGAGAACGCTCCAGCGCTTGCGGCGTGCGCAGAATCAAGTCGAGATCACTGCCCTCGTGCAAGGCAACAAAGCCGCTGGCCAATTCAAACCCGGCGCTGCCGCTGACACCCCACACCCACCCACAGCCATCGAGTATCGGCCGCAGTTGATTGAGGGCGCGCAGTGCAGGCAAATCCCGATCCGTCGAAACGTGACAAAGATCCTCCGGTTTGACCCGACGCTGAACCCCATCGACCGGCATCACCGTCGCAAAACGCTGTTCACGCAAGCGCCCACGCACGCCGACCGCGACCAGACCCGGCGCGCTCACCGCACGCCGAACCACCACAGGCTGCCCCGCGCCGAGCGAGTCGACCACCCACACAGGCGCGTCCGCAGGCAACTGCTCCGGGATCATGCCCCAGAGCAGATCGTGGGCCATAAGCGTGATCACCACTGCGCTCTCAACAGTTGGCGAACCTTGCTCGACGCCCCGCGATTGCTCGCACCCAAGCGGCTGCTCAGATCGCGACCGCTGACGGCTACATCGCCAATTGCTTGATTCAAACATTCAGCCACCCGAGCCAGATCTGCTGCCGTCGGTTGCTCAATCTGTTCCACCGACAGGGTTTCCCACAACAAACCAAGACTGGCATAGCTGTCGATGTCATAAGCCATCGGCGGCACGCTCGCGGCCAGTGCTTCAAGTTCTTCAACGCTGCGCAAGGTCACTCGCGCCGCCGAAGCCTTGCCCATCGCATGCACCATTACACCCGGATCACGTAGCGCGATCAGTCGATTGGCCTGATAACCATGGGCCAGAAATGCGCCTGACATTGCCTTGCCCACCAGCAAACCAATCACCGCATGACCGGCCAAACGGGCGCGGGCATAACTGTCTGCCGCTCCGGCCAATGCCTGGTGAATGCCGAGGGCTTCTTCACGTCGACCATAAGCCTGGCTCGGCACATCGACGATGGCGATCAAGGCACGCTTGTGAGGTTTATCCACGTCAGCGGCGATCACTTCATCCACAGCCTTGGCCAAACCCCAGCCTTCCAGCAAACCAACTTCACCATTGCGAGCGCGGACGAAACGGTTGTCGGGGTCGGCAACCACTGCAATAAACCGCACCGGTTGGTCGCCCAATACTCCGTCGGCCACCTTCAAAGAAGCAGGCAAACCATCAATCGGGTTCGCACCGGTACTCAAGGCGTTGAACCAGTTCAAACCTCTCAGCGAGTAAGTGCTCATGAGCGCTCTCCTTGATACAGATCGCGAACCACTGACGGCTCGATTTGCGGTTCAGCGTCCAGCCGCGCCAAACGTTGCAGGAACAACCCGGCCTGTTGGCTACGGTGCTGCGCCGGCAAACCTTGCTTGAGCAATTCGCACACCTGCTGCTGAATCTGCGCCACATCATCGGCGCTATAACGATCCACCAAACCGCTGGCGAAACGCTGCTCGCCGCCGGTCAGGCTCCAGATGAAAGGACGGTCGCGGGAGTCGTATTCCTCAAGCCCGGCTTCCTGTTCGATGACTTGCGGGCCGTTCAGGCCGAGGCGCGCTTCCTGGGTCACCAGCAAATAACTGCACAACCCGGCGGCAATCGACATCCCGCCAAAGCAGCCGACACTGCCGGCCACCACACCAATCACTGGTTGGTATTGGCGCAGATCGACAATTGCTGCATGGATATCGGCGATCGCCGCCAGCCCGAGGTTGGCTTCCTGCAAGCGCACGCCGCCAGTTTCCAGCAGCAATACAGCGCGGGTGGGGGTTCCGTTGCGGTTATCTTCAGCGGCCAGTTCCAGCGCACCGGCAATCTTCGCCCCGCCGACTTCACCGAGGCTGCCGCCCTGGAATGCACCTTCGATGGCAGCGATCACCACCGGCAAACCACCGATGCTGCCCTTGGCGATCACTACGCCGTCATCGGCTTGCGGCACCACGCCCTGGCGCTCCAGCCATGGCGACATGACCCGCTGAAACGGGTCGAGCAACTCGCGGAACGTGCCGCTGTCGAGCAAGGCCTTCGCCCGTTGCCGAGCACCGAGTTCGACGAAGCTGCGTCTTTGCAGGTATGGCTGCGAGAGTTCTGCGCTGTCAGTCATGGCTGATCTCCTCAAAGCCTTGCTCCAGACGCAAGCGCACCACGCCCGGTGTCGCGCCGAAATCGTGGATATCAATCGCCATCGCCGGCGGTGTCTGACCGTCGAACATACGCGCAAACAGATGTTGCCAGCGCTGCTGCGCGCCGTTGACCGAGGTCTGCACATTAATGGTCAGCTTGCCGGCCTGACCCGGTTCGATCAGCACTTCCAGATCGCCCGAGCCGACACAGCCCACCAATGTGCGACCGCGTGGCGGCTGCCCGGCGGGGAATTCAAAAGATAAGGTTTCCATCAAAAAACTCCCTGGATAAGGCTGTCAGCCGACTCTATGCGGTCGATGAACAGGCAGGCTGCGAGCAAGTCGGCAGCACCACCGGGCGAGGCATTCAACGCGATTAATTGTTCATCCAACTCATGCAAACGGCGGCGACCGGCGAGGCTGGCGCTGCCACCCGCGTCGAGTACGGCCTGGGCGCCAAGTTGCATGGTTTGCAGGCCCTCTTCGCCCGCTCGGTAGAGCACGCAGGTATCGGCCAGTCGGGTCATGATCGCCAGCAAGGCATCGAGCCGGGCGTTCTGTTCACCGTGGCCGGCGGCGCGGCTGTGTTTGAGCTGCGGCAATGCCCGTTGAACCACAGAAGGGAAACCGAGTTGTGCTTCTTCACGGGCACCGCGGGCGCCGTAACGCTGGGCGACTTGGGCGCCGTGGCTTAGAGGTCGTGGTGCGTAACGGTCATCGAGTAACGCCAGGCGTGCGGCGCGCAGGTTGATGGAACCGGCCGGCTCAAGCGCCGCAGCAGTGACCAACAGGCCCAGAGCCCAGATCGCCCCGCGATGGGTATTCACACCGCCCGTGGTGGCGAGCATCGCTTGCTCCCCTTCCCGGCCAATCCGTCCCACCGCTTCGCGCAGCGGCAAACCGATTTCGCCAAATTCGATAGCGGCTTCGGCCATTTCCTTGAACGCGGGCCAGAGTGACAACGCCGAGGCGTGCATCAGCCCCAGGTGCAAATCGGTGTGCGCGCCGTTGCCACGACGGTCGACCAGCGCCGGTTTCGGCGACAGGTCCGCTTCGTCTATCAGCGCATCCACTGCCAGGTCCGCCAAACGCTCGGCCAGAGTCAAGGTTTTCGGTTGCAGGTTAAGTGCGTGCATTACCAGCTCCTGAACTTGGCGGGCGGGTTGTAAAGGCCACCGGACCACTCGACCAGATCAGCCACGCTTTTCGCTGCGAGCAGTTCGCGGGTGGCGTCGGTTCGGCGGATGCCGAGGTCTTCTGGCAAGGCAATCAACCCTTCGCGGCGCATGCGCGCGGTGTCTTTCGGGTTGTGACGCAGGCCGATGGCGGTCACCCCGGCGACGGCGGCAATCATCGCCTGGCGTTCTTCCAGCGAACGCGCCTTGTACAGATACGCGATGCCTTCTTCGGTCAGCAGGTGGGTGACGTCATCGCCGTAAATCATGATCGGCGCCAGCGGCATACCACTTTTCTTTGCCACTTCCACCGCGTCGAGGGTTTCGACGAAGGTCGGTTTTCCGCCCTCCTGGAAGGTTTCGACCATTTGCACCACGAGTTTTTTTCCGCGTTCAAGCAAGGCTTCAGGCGCATCGTCGTGACGCATGTCGAGCCAGGCCGGCGTGCTGTGACGGCGACCCCGCGGATCGTGGCCCATGTTCGGAGCCCCGCCGAAACCGGCCAGGCGTCCACGGGTCACGGTGGAGGAATGGCCATCGCCGTCGACTTGCAAGGTCGCGCCGATAAACAGGTCCACGGCGTATTGCCCGGCCAGTTGGCAGAACATCCGGTTGGAACGCAACGAGCCGTCGCGCCCGGTGAAGAACACGTCCGGCCGCGCGGCGATGTAGTTTTCCATGCCCAGTTCGGTGCCGAAGCAATGCACGCTTTCGACCCAGCCGCTTTCAATCGCAGGGATCAAGGTCGGATGGGGATTGAGCGTCCAGTTGCGGCAGATCTTGCCTTTGAGTCCGAGGGATTCACCGTAGGTCGGCAGGATCAACTCGATGGCGGCGGTGTTGAAACCGATGCCGTGATTCAGGGACTGCACGTTGTGTTTTTCGTAGATACCACGAATCGCCATCATCGCCATCAGCACGTGTACGGGCTTGATGTGCCGCGGGTCGCGGGTGAACAGCGGTTCGATGTAAAACGGTTTGTCGGCCACCACCACGAAATCGACCCAGGACGCGGGGATGTCGACACGCGGCAAGTCGCTGACATCGTCGACCAACTGGTTGACCTGAACGATGACTATTCCATCGCTGAACGCAGCCGGTTCAATGAGTGCGGGAGTGTCTTCGGTGCTCGGCCCGGTGTAGATGTTACCGGCGCGGTCAGCCATGAAACCGGCAGAAAGCACGACGTTGGGAATCAGGTCGACCACCAGCCGCGCATAGAGCTCGATGTAGGTGTGAATCGCGCCGATTTCCAGCAGGCCGTCTTCCAGCAACTGGCTGATGCGCAGGCTTTGGGTACCGGCGAAGGAGAAGTCGAGCTTGCGTGCGATGCCGCGTTCGAACAGGTCCAAATGCTCGGCACGGCCGACGCTGGGCATGATCATGTGCAGGTCATGCAGCTTGGCGGGATCCGCCTTGACCAGTGAGCGGGAAAGGAAATCCGCCTGCTTCTGGTTATTGCCCTCCAGCACCACGCGGTCGCCGGGCAGGATAAGTGCTTCCAGCGCCGCGACTATTTTGTCGGTGGGCAGAACCACACCGTCGACGAGATGCTTGACCAACGCCAGACGCCGCTGCTTTTCGCTGCGCCGCCGCGTCCATCGCGAGTCGGGGGATATTGTTGTTGTCATGACCACTCCACGGGTTCGCTGTCGTGGGAGTCACCTTAGGAGTGTTGGGTGGGGGCATCAATCAAGCTGAGCGGTGGATCGTTACGGTCAGGGTAATGGTTGGTTGGAGATATCTGTTGCCTGGACTGGCGCCTTCGCGAGCAAGCCCGCTCCCACATTGGATCGGCGTACACCACGAACCAGCAACTGCTCAGCGCTTTCCAACAACTGCGCCAACAACGCCGGATCTTCACCCATGTAGCCCTCGTACTCCGCCAGGTTTCGTCGCTCATGGCACAGCGCGAATAACCGAACCTGCACTTTGCCAATATCAGCGGTATGAACCAGGCACTGAAACACCAGGTATCTCTTGTCTGAACGGTAACCACACAAGCGAAGAGCCGTCAGAGCCAAGGCATGGGCAACGTGGTAAGCCAGGTCAAAACGGCTTGCGAAGGAAAGCGAAGACGTTTGCGCATCTTTCAATCGATCCACAGCGGAACGCATCAGTCCTTCGCACTCCTTGCGATCCGGCGGCTCGGCTTTCAGGCCACCGCTACGTAACAGGTTCTCCAGATTCTCGTTGCTGCCCATCCTTGGACTCCAAAGGGTTTCCCCCCATCAGGTTGATCTTTTCCTGCTGTGCCACCCGCACGACAAAGCTGTTTTCAGCCGCCAGTTTTGCGGTCCAGTCGTCGGGGGTGTAGAGCGTCGGGTTGAGGACGCGGCCCAGTTGTTCTTCCAGAGGCATGAGCCGCTCCATCACTTCACTGTAGTGGAGGCTTTCGCCGATCAGCATGAGATCAATGTCACTGGATGCGTTTGCCGAGTCCTTGGCAATTGAACCGTACACAAATGCCCAGGTGATCTGCTCGGCAAAGGGTTGCAGCGCCTGGCGTAAAGGCTCGGCAATACCAAAAGTCTTGCGGACGATGCCTGACAGTTCGGCATAGATCGGGCATTGCGGATTGGCTTGATAGTGGGTCTGGTTGCCCTGACGGCTCAGGTTCAGCACGCCGGCCTGCTGCAATCGATCCAGCTCGCGCATGAGGCTGCCTTTACCCACTTGAGCCCAGCGGGCGATCTCGTTGGCGAAAAAACTGCGGTCGGGTTTGCTGAACAACAAGCCCAGCACTTTTTGCTGAGTGGTCGTGAACAGGGCTTCGCTGAGGGAAAGGTTTTTCACAGTGGCAACCGATGAGTCCCAAAAAGGGAACGATAGGTCCCTTTTTGGGACTTTTCAACTTTCGCCGGTCGATTGGGATTTTGTGTTTAAAAGTTTGTTCGCTGGAAGGGTGTGAGGCTACACAGTCCGGCGGCGCCGCCTACAGCAATGCCGGAAGCCGCTGACTGGTGGGGTTTTGCGTTGAGCTATATCGTTTGTGGGTCGCTGCCAATTCAGCGACCGGGCGTGGAACCCCGCGGTGTTGAAGGCGCAAAAGCGCCCCTCATGACGTATGCTTGCGCACCTTTAATGTGTGCACTCCGTTATGGCGGCTGTGCGCGGGAGACCTTCGGGTCTGCCGGGTTTCTCCACCTCGGGTTCCAACCTGCGTACAGCTGCCACCCCTTCGCGTGGAACCGATGGAGCAGCTGAAAACCATTACTGGAGGTTCACTATGTTCAAAGTCACTCCCAATCCCCCGGAAACCGATACCGATTCCGACGCCCCCCTCGAAGCCGAAAAACTCAAGGAAGCCGCCGACCGCGCCTTCGCCCATTACTTCCCTCCTGCCAGCGGCAAACCATCGAGACGCCGTAACAAGTCCCAGCTCTTCACGGTATGCCCCGACATCGACGCCGAAGCCCTGCTGGCCAACGCCTCTGAAGACATGCTGTCGATCAGCGCGATTACTGCCGATCTGGCGGACGATGTGGAAGGCTCACGCCGCTCGGTCGCCTTGGCGATCAGCCGAATGGCGGATGGGGTTCAGTTGTTGGTGGAACGGGCGTTGGACCACTACGAGGTGTTGCAGATGCAGTTGCGCGCCAAGGTCTAGCGCATAACCCCTGTGGCGAGGGGGCTTGCCCCCGTTCGACTGCGCAGCAGTCGCAAGACCAAGCCCTGCGGTATGTCTGGAAAAACCGGATTGCAAGTTTTGGGGCCGCTGCGCAGCCCAACGGGAGCAAGCCCTCGCCACTCAAGCCCCCTCTCCACAGGGTCAATCAGACCAACCCGGCACTCACCAGTAACTCCTCCAGCGCCAGCAAGTCCGGCACTTTAGCCACTTGCTCGCCCACCTGCACCGCCGCTTGTTCCAGCGGGCACAGCGGCACATCGACATAACTCAACTGACTGTCGAGCTTGTACGACCGAGGAATCCCCTGCACCAGCAACGCAATGAACTTCAACTCTGCCCGCCCGCCCAGCGCATTGAGAATCACGATCCGCGCGCGCTCACCGATCACGACTTTATTACCGCAGGCCGATTCAAAACTGAGCAACGGAATCTGCCGATCACGCCACTTCACCAACCCCAGATACCAGGGCGGCGTATCCAGATCGAACGCCCCCGGCTGATAGTCGATCAGCTCCGCCACCGCGACGTTGGGCACGATCAGGTTGCGGTCGGCCAAGGGCAACAGCAGGCCGGTGAGGTTGTTGGTGCGCTGGTAAAAATGGTCATCAAGCATGGGATTTGCTCCACAGGGCGATGCTTTCGAGCAGCACCGATTCCTGGTACGGCTTGCCGAGGTAATCGTTGACGCCGATGGCCATCGCGCGGTCGCGGTGTTTCTGGCCGGTGCGCGAGGTGATCATGATGATCGGCAGGTGCTGCAAACGCTCGTCAGCGCGCACCTGGGTCGCGACTTCGAAGCCGTCCATGCGCGGCATCTCGATGTCCAGCAGCATCAGGTCCGGCATGTGCTCTTCGAGCAGCAACATTGCATCGACCCCGTCCTTGGCGGTCAGCACGTTCATGCCGTGGCGTTCGAGCAAACGGCTGGTGACTTTGCGCACGGTAACCGAGTCATCGACCACTAGGACCAGCAGTGGTTTGTGATGCTCGATCTCGTTGTCCTGGGGCTGCGCCTGTTGCGGCGCAGGCGCCTGCATGGCGCGGATCGGCGCCAGCAAATCAAGAATAAGCACCACTCGGCCATCGCCCAAAATCGTCGCGCCGGACAAGCCCTGCACCGCCGCGAACTGCGGGCCGAGGCTTTTCACCACGATCTCACGGGTGCCGGCCATGGAGTCGACCTGCACCGCAATGTGCCGCTCGTTGCATTGCACCAGCAACACCGGCAACGGCAGGCTTTGCCCCAGCAGTTTCGGACGGGTGCTGGTTTTCAGCAACTCGCCGAGGTAGCACAACTCATAGTCCTGCCCGGCGTAGTTGTACCTTGGAGGATCGAGTCGGAAATGCCCTTCCAGTTCGTTGGGCAGCACACGAACGATGCCGTCGATGGTGTTCAGCGGGATTGCATATTGATCTTCAGAACACTGCACCATCAGCGCGCGATTGACCGACACGGTGAACGGCAGGCGAATGCGGAAATGCACGCCCTGCCCTGGCACCGAGTCGATGACCATGGTGCCGCCGAGTTGGCGAACTTCTTCATGGACCACGTCCATGCCAACGCCACGCCCGGAAATCTGGGTGATCTTCTCGGCTGTGGAAAACCCCGGTTGCAGGATGAACTGCAAGACGTCGCGATCACTGATATCGGCGTCCGCCGCCAGCAAGCCGCGCTTGATCGCCTTGCGTCGCACCGCGTCCAGCGGCACGCCCGCACCATCGTCGCGGATGTCGAAAATCATGTCACCGCCTTCGCGGGACAAGTCGAGGGTGATCAGCCCCTTGGCCGGTTTGCCGGCCGCAACTCGCACCTCGGCCGATTCCAGGCCGTGGTCCACGGCGTTGCGCAGCATGTGTTCCAGCGGCGGCGCCATACGCTCAAGGACGTTGCGGTCCATCTCGCCTTCGGCATTGCCGACAATGAATTCCACGTCCTTGCCCAGTTCGCTGGAGACCTGCCGAACGATGCGCTTCAAACGCGGCAGCATGCGTTCGAACGGCACCATGCGCGTGCGCATCAGGCCTTCTTGCAACTCGGTATTGATGCGGCCCTGCTGTTGCAGCAGGTTTTCCGCGTCCTGGTTGCGCCGATCGAGGGTTTCCTTCAGGTCCAGCAAGTCAGAGGCCGATTCGAACAGCGCACGTGACAGTTGCTGCAATTGTGAGTGGCGGTCCATTTCCAGCGGGTCGAACTCTTCGTAGCCCAGGCGTTCGGCGTCGACTTGCTGGCGGCTGAGAATGCGCCCCTGGGTTTCGGTATCGAGCCGGCGCAATTGGTCGCGCATCCGCTCGATGGTGGTTTCCATCTCGCTCAGGGTGACCTGCGCATCGTTGACCTGTTGTTCGATACGGCCACGGAAGATTGAAGTTTCACCGGCCAGATTGACCAGGTCGTCGAGCAGTTCCGCCGAGACCTTGACCATGTCGGCGCCCGCTTCCGCTTGTAATGCCGGTGTTTCTGGCTTGGCGACTGGCGTTACAACGGCCGGTTGTAGCACGGCCGGATGGCTGAAGTTCTTGATCGCGTCGATCAGTCGGTCAGCAGGCGGCAATGGCTGCCCGGCGCGGGTCGCATCGAGCATCTGCGCCAACCGGTCGTGACTGCTTTGCAGCAACGTGAACAGCGCTGCACTCGGTTGCAGCGCACCCGCTGACAGGCTTTCGTAAAGAAATTCCAGCTCATGGGCAAGGTCGCCAATCGGCGCAATTTCCACCATGCGTGCGCCGCCCTTGAGCGTGTGCAGGTCACGCAGCAGGGTTTCCATTTCTTGTCGGCTCGACGGCTCGGCCTGCCAGCGCACGAGCGCGGCGCCAGAGTTTTCAATGATGTCGAAACCTTCCTCCAGGAAGATCTCCAGCAACTCGGGATCATGCCCCGGTGAATCCTGGACCGGCGCTGGTTCCGCCAATTCGGTGGCGTTCGCATTGCCCTGACGAAACTCGCGAATCGCCTCGATCAGCTCGCCCGGGTTCCCCAGCGATTGTTGGTTCTGCAACTGATCAAGCAGCACGGCGAGCCGGTCATGGCTTTGTAGCAGCAACTGCGCCAAGGTTTCACTGTGGTGGTAACGGCGGTCCACCAAACCTTCGTACAGGCTTTCCAATTCATGGGCGAGATCGCCAACCGGCTGGACTGCGGCCATCCGCGCCCCGCCCCTGAGGGTGTGCAAATCCCGCTGCAAGGACAACAGCGGGGAAGCGTTGCCCGGATCACTCAACCAGCGCTGCAGGGCCTGGCCGGCACTTTCGAGGATATCCACCGCTTCTTCGAGGAAGATCGAAACGATTTCATCATCCAGATCCACCTGGGTCGCCGCTTGCTCTAGTTCAGCGGTGGCGCTGCCCAGCTCGCGGATGCTCAGGGTACGGCTGCCATCACTGCGAATCAGGCCCATGGACAACGGATCCAGACTTTCATCCAGCAAACCGCGCAAGGCCCGGATACGTTCCGGTTGCGGGTTGATTTCCTGGCCGGCGGCCAATTCATCCAGCATGTTGATCAGCGCTTCGTGAGCCTGTTGCGCCTCATGGAAAAACCGCTCGCTGACCGCCAGGCTGCTCTCTTCCACCGCGCCGTACAGGTCGAGCAAAGCTTCGCAGAGCCCGTCCACCGGATGCAGGTCGGCAAGGTGCGCGCCTTCGCCAAGCGTGGTCAGCTCGTCGAGCAGCGCGGTCAGCTCCTGACGCTCGCCGGGATGCTGCTGCCAGCGCTGCAACAGGCTTTCGGCGTCCAGCAGGATGTCCATGCCCTGGGACAGGAAGTTGTTGATCAACTGCGGATCGCGCTTGGTTCGCAGCGCGGTATTGGGCGTGCTCGACAGGGTTTGCAGACGCTCAGCGAGCAACGCCTGGGTGCGTTCGATCAATGGGCCGGCGCCGCGTATCTGCGCCAACGGATCCGTCTTGAGCTGTCGCAACCCGAGCCGGAACAACCCCTCGGCTTCCAGCAACAGTTCGACTTCGTCCAGGTCCAGTGCGATCAGGTGCGCCTTGTACTCGCGGGCCAGTTGATCCAGTGCCGTCGCCAGCTCGGCAATCGGCAAGACGCCGGCCATCGAGGCGCTGCCTTTGAGCGTGTGCAGCGCCCGTTGCAACTCGTCGCTGGCCTGAAGCGGCACATGCTCGGCGGCCTGATCGAGAAAGCGGTTGAGGCTGGCCAGATGGGTTTCGGCTTCTTTCCGGAAGATCTCCAGCAACAGCGGGTCAAGGGCCGCGACGTCCTGGGTATCTTCATCGCTGGCCGGCGCCTCTCCCTTGGCAAGGGCATGCGCACGCGCGGCCAACTGATCGACATCATTGCGCTGACGTTGGGCATTGCCGGCGTATTCGGCCACCAGTTCCGGCAGCAAATCCAGTGCTTCGGTGAGCAGTTGTTGCACGGCGGCCCCAGGCGCGATGCTGTCCTCCAGCACACGGTTGAGCAGGTTTTCCACCGCCCAGGCCAGCTCGCCCAGCACCAGCGCCCGGACCATCCGGCCACTGCCTTTCAACGTGTGGAAGGCTCGGCGCACCTCACTCAAGGCAGACTTGTCATCCGAGTTGGCTGCCCAGCGCGGCAAGTATTCCTGGAGAATATCCAGAACTTCATCGGTCTCTTCGAGAAAGACATCGCGCAGCTCATCGT
The DNA here is from genome assembly GCF_056400445.1 of Pseudomonas sp. P5_B2. Classification (NCBI taxonomy): domain Bacteria; kingdom Pseudomonadati; phylum Pseudomonadota; class Gammaproteobacteria; order Pseudomonadales; family Pseudomonadaceae; genus Pseudomonas; species Pseudomonas sp. P5_B2. The sequence continues at coordinate 35,470 of NZ_JBFULH010000023.1, forward strand.
CAACCGGCTCTTCACCGGCGGGCGGCGGCAACAGACTGCCCGGGGTGTTCAGGGCGGGCGGGTTGACGGAAGACACGGGGTTGGCCAGCACATCGGCCAGCGACTGCACGATCTCGGGGTCATCGAGTTCCTGCATCTCCTGCATCACCCGGGCTTCACTCGGGCTGAGCACATCGTCGAGCATCGGCACTTGCTGTTCGCTGGGGAAAAACCCGAGCGACGCCAAACTTTTCTCGGCGACATCAAGCAGTTGTTCGCCCGGTGCTTCAGGATCGTCGCCAAGGCGCTCCAGGTAATACTCGATGCTGGTCACCACGTCGGCCAGGCTGTCGAGTTCCTGCCAGTCGGGCTGGTCCGGCTCCACCAGCAAATGCTCGCGGATGAAGTGATTGCAGGTTTCGATCAGGCTCGCTGCACGGCTCAACGGGATCATCGACAACGCGCCGCGCACTTGGGTCAGCAAGGCTGGCAACGCCTGCAAATGCTGGCGATCCCAGTCGGCGTCGATGTAGTCGACGATCATGTCCTTGGCCTGCTGCAGACAGATGCGCGCTTCGCGGATGACGATCTGGTGGATCTGCGTCAGATCGGTGGTCGGCAGGCGACTTTCTTCCTGACTCTCAGGCTCTACCGTGCCCATCATGCCGGACAGATTGGCTTCGACGTAGAGCAAGGCACCCGCGACGTCCATGAGGATCGCGTCGTTGGGTTCGCGTTGGCCCTGAGCCAGGCTCAGCACCACCGCCAGTTGATCGATGATGACTTTGCGCGGCTGACCAAACCCCAGCACCGCCAGGGTGTCGGCGATTTGCCGCAGCGGTGCCAACAGACTCTCGAGGTCCGAGGTGTGCTGGCGGTCGCTGCGCACGAACAGGTCCAGGCGCTCCTTGACTCGCACCAGCTCTTCACAGAGCGCAGCCAGCACCGAGCGCATGGCATCGCGGTCGGGGCCGGCCAGTCGCGCCCGTTCTTCATCGACCATCGCGCTGTCGGGCAACGCGTCGTCCAGTGAGTAGCGATCTTTCATGGTCAGCATCTGCCCGGTGGGATGGTCGGCCTTGGCAATGTAGAACAGTAAACTCTTGATCAGCTCCGGCGGTGCCGGTTGATTGATGGCGTGGATGCCTTGTTCGAGCAAACGCTTGAGTTCATGGTCGGCCTCCTTGAACAGGCTGCGCAACGCCGGACTGTTGGCGATTACGCCAGCGCGCATGCCTTCGACCAGCGCCGACGCGACTTGCCACAACGGGCTCAAAGGCGCACCCGCGCACACCCCTTCGAGGTGTGAAAAAACCCTCGTCATATAGTCGAGGTGGGTGTGGTCATCCTGTTCCCGCAGCAATCCGACCAAGGCCATTTGCAGCATCTGCCGCAATTTGCGCAGCACATTGGCGAAATCCGCAGGCTCCAGCAGTGCCAGCGCTGCGTCGTCCAACGGTGGCAGTTCCACCAGTTGCGGGCTGAACAGGCTGGTTTCCGAGAGCAGGGTGTCCCCCCGGGCACTGCGCAAATCGTTGAGCAGCGGCAGCACCACCAAGGGTAGGTCACGGCGCGCACCTTGCACCCGGTCGAGGTAAATCGGCAGTTGCCCGAGGGCTTGCATCAACAGGTGCAGCGCCTCGTCACGATGGCTGACGCGGTTGTGCTGTAAGGCACTGGCCAACTGCTCCATTTCTTCGGCGAGCAGGGCCGCACCGTAGAACTCGACCATCTGCAAACTGCCGTGCACCTGATGGATGTACGCCAGGCAATCGCTCAAGGCGTACAACGCCTGCGGGTCATCAAGCAGGGTTTCGATCGCTTGATGGGCCTGCTTCAGCGTTTCGGCAATCTCGCCTTTGACCCACTCGAGGGCCACATAGTCGTGCCGATCACCCATAACCACTCCAGTCCCTACGCCAATCAAAAATCATACGCCTGTGGACGGCTCACGCTTATCCGCCGCCTTTACCTTGGCTGCCGGCAAGGTGAAGCCGGACACCGAACGCCGCAGCTGGCTGGCCATTTTCGCCAGGTTGCCGATGCTCTCGGCGGTGGCGGTGGAGCCGGACGAAGTCTGCGAGGTGATCTGTTGAATCACATTCATCGTCAGGGAAATCTGCCCGGCCGAAGAGGTCTGTTGCTGTGCCGCGTTGGAAATACTCTGGATCAACGCGGCGAGGGTCTTCGAGACACCTTCGATTTCTTCCAGGGCCACACCGGCATCCTGCGCCAGACGCGCACCGCGCACCACTTCGGTGGTGGTCTGCTCCATGGAAATCACCGCTTCGTTGGTGTCCGTCTGGATCGCCCGCACCAGGGTTTCGATTTGCCGGGTTGCGGCGGACGAGCGCTCGGCCAGGCGCTGGACTTCATCGGCCACCACCGCGAAACCACGACCGGCGTCACCGGCCATCGACGCCTGGATGGCCGCGTTGAGCGCGAGGATGTTGGTCTGGTCGGCAATGTCATCGATCAGGCTGACAATGTCGCCGATTTCCTGCGACGACTCACCCAGACGCTTGATGCGCTTGGCCGTGTCCTGAATCTGCTCGCGAATGTTGTCCATGCCGTGGATGGTGTTGTGCACCACCTCGTTGCCCTTGTTGGCAATTTCCACCGAACGCTCGGCCACCGCCGACGATTCAGCGGCGTTGGCCGAGACCTGATCGATGGACTGGGCCATGTCGTTAATGGCCGTGGAAGCTTCGGATATCTGCTGCGCTTGATGCTCCGATGCCTGCGCCAGATGCATGGCGGTGGCCTGGGTTTCCTGTACGGCGGCAGCCACTTGGCCGGCAGTCAGGTTGATGGTCGCCACCAGGTCGCGCAATTGGTCCACGGAGTAGTTGATTGAGTCGGCAATGGTGCCGGTGAAGTCTTCGGTTACCGACGCCGTGACAGTCAGATCACCGTCGGCCAGGTCTTCGATTTCGTCCAGAAGCCGCATGATCGCGTTCTGGTTACGTTCGTTCTTTTCGGCGGTTTCCCGAAGCTGACGGTTGGTTTCACGAACCATCACCAGGCCGATCAGGATGATCGACATCAGGGCCAACAGACCCAGTACGTAACCGCCAATGGTGTCGACATTGCGCCCGCCGGCGAGGTTTTCGAAACCGATTGCCAGGTGCGAGGCTTCGTCGAGCAGGGTTTGCGACAGGGTGAAAATGTTGGTCGCTGACTCGCGGACCTTGAACAGTTCGGGCGAGGTTTCGAGGATTTCATCCACCGAGCCGGAGACGAATTCGAACAGTTCGGAAATCTCGCTCAACCGGGCGCGGGCATCTCGGTCTTCGACCTGGGTGATCCTCAGCGCCACATTGCCCTGAAGCATACCGTTGAGCACCTGGCCGAAACGTGCGGCGTCACGACCGAAAGCATCGGCAGCCTGCTGTGAGTTTTCGTCGCCGGACAGTACGGTGTTCACCGCACCCAAAATGCGCTCTGCCAGCAGCGATTGACGCTGGGCCACCGCAACTTGCGCAGCCGGCGCCCCACGCTGCAGGAGGATTTCGACGACTTTCTCGTACTCGACCTGCAACTGCGGCACGGTTTCGGCCAAGGTCGCGGCGACCTGATGCAACGACAGCACGGTCTGCTCGCTGGAGAGGATCGCGTCGGTATTTTTCAGCAAGCGCTCCCAATCGAGCTGCACGGCGCGCATTTCCGGGCGCACCGTGGACGGCGCTGGCGGCAGGCCAGTGGCCGGGTCGCCCTTCTTCAGGTAACCCCAACGCAGTGCAAAGTCATTGCGCGCATCGCTGAGCAACTTGAACGCGGCCGCTTTGCCGGCGGCGGCTTCGGTGGCGTTTTTGGCGATGCGCTGGGACAGCACGCGCAGCTCGCCGGCGTGGCCGATGTACTGTTTGTCGTACGTGGCCTGGGTGTTGAGGTAGGCGAAATTGGCGAACAGCAGCATGATGAACACGATCAGCGCGATAAACAGCGCGACGATCTGCGAGCGGCTGCGCGATCCTTCTGGCTTGCCTGCTTTTATTTTTATCATCGGTAACCAACACCCTTTAGAGCTTGCCGAAGAACCTGTGGGAGCGAGCCTGCTCGCGATTCAGGCGCCCCGGTGTCTCAGGAACACCGCGTTATCGTTCAATCGCGAGCAGGCTCGCTCCCACAATGGACCGGGTTTACAGCGCGACATGCATAAAGCCTTGCGACTGCGCCAATGCAAACGGGCTGAACACTTGCCAGGTCTGCTCACGCTGGAACTGGCCTTTGACGAACGTCGACATTGGCCCACTCCACTGATCTGCTGGTTCCAGGCTGTCCTGGGCAAAGTGCTGCAAGCCGAAGACTTCGTCGACCAGCAACCCGGCAAACACCTCGTCATGCTCCACCACCAACACCCGCCGCTGCTTGCGCGCCGCCGAGACTTCGTGGCCAAAGAAACCGTACAAGTCCATGATCGGCAACAATCGCCCACGCAGGTTGGCCACCCCTTTGACCCAGGGTTTGACACCCGGCAACTGAGTAAAACGCGGTTCATGCAGGACTTCGCTGACTTCGCCCATCGGCGCGACGTACCACTGCTCGCCCAAGCGAAAACCGATGCCGCTCCAACTGTCCTGCCGGGTCGGCTGCGACGGTAGATCCGCCGCCAGCAGACGACAGCGCTGGTCGATCTGCAGCAGCAGTTCAAAAGCCGTCAACGATTCGCTCATGGACGGACGATCAACCGGCCAACACGTTGTTCAGGGTTTTGATCAGGGTCTCTTCATCGACCGGCTTGGTCAGGTAATCCTTGGCGCCCTGACGGGTGCCCCAGACTTTGTCGGTTTCCTGATCCTTGGTGGTGATGATGATCACTGGGATGTGCCCGGTGTCCGGGTCTTTGGTCAACTGGCGGGTTGCCTGAAAACCGTTGAGGCCGGGCATGACGATGTCCATCAGCACAGCGTCGGGTTTTTCCTGACGGGCCAGGGCCACGCCATCGGCACCGTTTTCAGCTTTCAACACTTCGTGACCGTGCTTTTCCAGCATGCCGGTCAGTTTGTACATTTCGGTCGGCGAATCATCGACGATCAGAATACGTGCCATGGTCTTCCCCATTCTTGTCGGCGCGGCCCGTTGGCCGAGCGTCACTGTGCGTGTCCTACTGCGGCAAAACGGCGGCGAAGCCCGGAACATGGGCCTGGATCGCGCTCAGCAGTTCTTCCTTGCTGAAAGGCTTGGTCAAAAACTGGTCGGAGCCGACGATGCGCCCCTTGGCCTTGTCGAACAACCCGTCCTTGGACGACAGCATAATCACTGGCGTGGACTTGAACGCACTGTTGTTCTTGATTAAAGCGCAGGTCTGATAGCCATCCAGACGCGGCATCATGATGTCGACAAAGATGATGCCGGGACGGTTATCGGCAATCTTGGCCAGCGCATCGAAACCGTCGATGGCCGTAATGACTTCACAACCCACATTCTTCAACAGCGTTTCGGCGGTGCGACGAATCGTCTTCGAATCGTCGATCACCATGACCTTCAAGGCGCTGGAATGCTGATCCATAAATGCTCTACCGTCGCCTTWGCGAATCAAATTGTCCGTGTGGTGGCTCGAAACCCTTGAAGCTCAAGGGCCGGCACGACATGGCAGCCTTTTTAGCACAGTCTCCAAATGCAATCTATCGGCCGGCCTGCGCGGTGGTTTTTCCTTGACCGGGAACACACTCAGCGCCACTCTGACGCCACTTTTTGATGTCCTTTCGGACCACCCATTTTCGAGGAAAAACCCATGAGCGTTCGCGTCGGGATTGTCATGGATCCTATTGCCAGTATTTCCTATAAAAAGGATAGCTCGCTGGCCATGCTGCTGGCCGCGCAAAAGCGCGGCTGGGAACTGTTCTATATGGAACAGCGCGATTTGTACCAAGGCGAAGGTGAAGCACGGGCGCGTATGCGGCCACTGAAGGTATTCGCCAACCCGGAAAAGTGGTTCGAACTGGGCGACGAAAGCGACGCGCTGCTGAGCGATCTGGACGTGATCCTGATGCGCAAGGATCCGCCGTTCGACATGGAGTTCGTTTACTCCACCTACCTGCTGGAGCAAGCCGAGCGCGCCGGGGTGCTGGTGGTCAACAAGCCGCAGAGCCTTCGTGACTGCAACGAAAAGCTGTTCGCCACGCTGTTCCCGCAGTGCACGCCGCCGACCGTGGTCAGTCGTCGCGCCGATGTACTGCGCGAATTCGCCGCCAAGCACGGCGACGTCATCCTCAAGCCGCTGGACGGCATGGGCGGCACGTCGATCTTCCGTCACCGTGCCGGCGACCCGAACCTGTCGGTGATTCTGGAAACCCTGACCGCGCTGGGCACCCAGCAGATCATGGGCCAGGCGTACCTGCCGGCAATCAAGGACGGCGACAAGCGCATCCTGATGATCGACGGCGAGCCTGTGGATTACTGCCTGGCGCGCATTCCCGCCGCCGGTGAAACCCGCGGCAATCTTGCTGCCGGGGGACGTGGTGAAGCCCGTCCATTGACCGACAAGGATCGCTGGATCGCAGCACAAGTGGGCCCGACCCTGCGTGAAAAAGGTCTGTTGTTTGTAGGCCTGGACGTGATCGGCGAGCACCTGACCGAAATCAACGTCACCAGCCCGACCTGCATCCGCGAAATCGACAACGCCTTTGGCACCGACATTGGCGGCCTGTTGATGGAGGCCATTGAGAAGCAGCTGCAAGCCGCAAACCGCAAGCCGCAAGCTTGAAGCTGATTGCCTACTCCTTGTCGCTTGAAACTTGTAGCTTGAAGCTAAAAACCAACATTGCGTTATCATGCCGAGCCCATAAAAACGCGATGTTGGTTTTTTTGCCATGACACTTCCGTCCGATCTGCCCGCTGAACTCGCCCATCGTGGCGTGCGCCCGGCTGATCGCCTCGGTTTTACCCTGTTTCTAGCGGCGTTGATTCACGTGGCGTTGCTGTTGGGCGTCGGCTTTACGATGGTCGAGCCCCAACAGATCAGCAAAACCCTGGAAATCACCCTCGCCACCTTCAAAAGCGACAAGAAGCCCGAAAAAGCCGATTTCCTTGCCCAGGAAAATCAGCAGGGCAGCGGCACCCTGGATAAAAAGGCCATCCCCAAGACCACCGAGGTCGCGCCTTTCCAGGACAACAAGGTGCAAAAAGTCACGCCGCCGCCCGCCGCCAAGCCAGAAGTGCAGGAAGCGCCGCCAAAGGCTGCCGTGACTACCGTCGCACCCAAGCCGAAAAAAGCGGCGGCCAAGAACGAAGAGGTCAAACCGCAAGTCAAACCCGCGGTGCCTGCACCGACTTTCGACAGTTCCCAGCTGTCCAGCGACATCGCCAGCCTCGAAGCGGAGCTGGCCAACGAACAACAGCTGTACGCCAAGCGCCCGCGCATCCACCGCTTGAGCGCAGCCTCGACCATGCGCGACAAAGGCGCTTGGTATAAGGACGAATGGCGCAAGAAGGTCGAGCGTATTGGCAACCTCAACTACCCCGACGAAGCCCGACGCAAACAGATTTACGGTAATTTGCGGTTAATGGTGTCGATCAACAGCGATGGCTCGCTGTATGAAGTACTGGTGCTGGAGTCGTCCGGGCAACCGCTGCTGGACCAGGCGGCACAGCGGATCGTCAGGCTCGCGGCACCTTTTGCGCCGTTTACCGGCGATCTTTCGGACATCGACCGCCTGGAAATCATCCGCACGTGGAAGTTTGCGCGTGGGGACAGACTCTCCAGCAACTGATCGCCACAAATCCCCTGTGGGAGCGGGCTTGCTCGCGAATGCGGTCAATTATTCAACATTGATATCGACTGACACGACGCCTTCGCGAGCAAGCCCGCTCCCACATTTGATCTGTGTCGACTGCCAAATTGCGGCATCCCAGCTTGTCAGTTCGCCCCTCGAACGCCACACTATCGTTCATGAAAAACGTCAGCCCCAGCTACCTCAAGCATCACTTCCTGATCGCCATGCCTCACATGGCCGACCCGAACTTTGCGCACACCTTGACTTACATCGTCGAGCACACGGCCAATGGTGCCATGGGGCTGGTGATCAACCGCCCGCAAGACCTGAATCTGGCCGAGATCCTCGAGCAACTGCGCCCGGACATCGAGCCGCCAGCGCTGTGCCGGCATGTGCCAATTTTCATCGGCGGCCCGGTACAGACCGATCGCGGCTTTGTCCTGCATCCCAAGGGCCAGAGCTATCAGGCGACCGTTGATCTGGAAGACGAACTGTCCCTGTCCACCTCGCAGGACGTGCTGTTCGCCATTGCCGACGGCGTGGGCCCGGCGAAAAGCCTGATCGCCCTGGGTTACGCAGGCTGGGAGCCCGGACAGCTGGATGCCGAACTGGCCCAGAACGCCTGGCTGACCTGCCCGTTTGACGCCGACATCCTGTTCAACACCAGCAGCGAACTGCGCCTGGAAGCGGCGGCCAAGCATTTGGGCGTCAACCTCAGCCTGCTCACCAGCCAGGCGGGGCACGCCTGATGGCCCTGCGTCTGATTTTGGGTTTCGACTACGGCACCAAGCAGATCGGCGTTGCGGTCGGCCAGGTGATTACAGGCCAGGCCCGCGAGCTGTGCACCTTGAAGGCGCAGAACGGCATTCCCGACTGGAATCAGGTCGAAGCCCTGATTAAAGAGTGGAAACCCGATGCGGTAGTGGTCGGCCTGCCCTTGAACATGGACGGCACCCCGAGCGACATGTGCCTGCGCGCGGAAAAATTCGCCCGCCGCCTGAACGGCCGCTACAACCTGCCCTTCTATACCCACGATGAACGCCTGACCACGTTTGAAGCCAAAGGCGAACGACGTGATCGGGGCGGGCAAAAAGGCAGTTACCGCGACAACCCGGTGGACGCCATCGCCGCCGCCCTGCTGCTGCAAGGCTGGCTCGACGAAAACAGCGCACTGTTCGAGTCCTGAAGCAACGAATCCTCAAGAGCCGCTGCAAGCGACTCTTTATAGCGACAACCCGAGCCACCCCACAAGCAGCATCGGCTCGGGCCCAAGAAGGAGCAACCATGAGCCTGCCCAATCCCGCCGAACTGATCAGCCAGATGGCGATCCGGCTTAACGCCCACCTGGCCAAACGAGCCATCAGCGAACCGCGTTACATCGGTATCCGTACCGGCGGTGTCTGGGTCGCCCAAGCCTTGCTCGATGAACTGGGCAGCGACTCGCCGCTCGGCACCCTGGACGTTTCCTTCTACCGAGACGATTTCAGCCAAAGCGGCTTGCACCCGCAGGTTCGCCCGTCGGCGCTACCGTTCGAAATCGAAGGCCAGCACCTGGTGCTGGTCGACGACGTGCTCATGAGCGGCCGGACCATCCGCGCGGCGCTGAACGAACTTTTCGACTACGGCCGCCCGGCCAGCGTAACGCTGGTCTGCCTGCTGGACCTGGACGCCGGCGAGTTGCCGATTCGCCCGAACGTGGTGGGCGCGACGCTGTCGCTGGCCGCCCACGAGCGGGTGAAACTGTCCGGCCCCGAGCTCAAGCTTGAACTGCAAGACCTCGCCCTTTAATCCGCCCTATTGAGAGTCCCCCTCGCGATGACGCCTCTAGATACCAAGCGCCCGCTGCAGCTCAATGATCAGGGCCAGCTGCGCCACTTCCTCTCGCTCGACGGTTTGCGCCGCGAGTTGTTGACGGAAATCCTCGACACCGCCGACTCGTTCCTCGAAGTCGGCGCCCGGGCAGTGAAGAAAGTCCCGTTGTTGCGCGGCAAGACGGTGTGCAATGTGTTCTTCGAAAACTCCACCCGCACCCGTACCACCTTTGAACTGGCGGCCCAACGGCTGTCGGCGGACGTGATTACCCTGAACGTGTCGACCTCATCGGCGAGCAAGGGCGAAACCCTGCTCGACACCCTGCGCAACCTTGAAGCCATGGCCGCCGACATGTTTGTCGTGCGCCACGGTGACTCCGGCGCCGCGCACTTCATCGCCGAGCATGTGTGCCCGCAAGTGGCGATCATCAACGGCGGCGACGGCCGTCATGCTCACCCGACGCAGGGCATGCTCGACATGCTCACCATCCGTCGACACAAGGGCGGCTTCGAAAACCTCTCGGTGGCGATCGTCGGCGACATCCTGCACTCGCGGGTGGCGCGCTCCAACATGCTGGCGCTGAAAACCCTGGGTTGCCCGGACATTCGCGTGATCGCGCCGAAAACCCTGCTGCCGATCGGCATCGAGCAATACGGCGTGAAGGTCTACACCGACTTGGCCGAAGGCCTGAAAGATGTGGACGTGGTGATCATGCTGCGCCTGCAACGCGAGCGCATGGCCGGCGGTCTGTTGCCGAGCGAAGGCGAGTTTTACCGCCTGTTCGGCCTGACCACCGCACGCCTGGCCGGGGCCAAGCCGGATTGCATCGTCATGCACCCGGGACCGATCAACCGCGGGGTGGAGATAGAATCGGCGGTGGCCGACGGTCCGCACTCGGTGATCCTCAACCAGGTCACCTACGGTATTGCGATTCGTATGGCCGTGCTGTCCATGGCCATGAGCGGGCAGACTGCGCAACGTCAATTCGAGCAGGAGAACGCCCAGTGAAGCTCAGTATTCTCGGCGCCCGCGTGATAGATCCAGCCACTGGCCTGGATAAAATAACTGACATCCACATTGAAGCCTGCAAGATCATCGCCCTTGGCGCCGCTCCGGCCGGTTTCGTTGCAGTAGACACCCTCGACGCCCAAGGCCTGGTTGCGGCCCCCGGCCTGGTTGATCTCAATGTCGCCCTGCGCGAGCCGGGCTACAGCCGCAAAGGCTCGATTGCCAGCGAAACCCGCGCCGCTGCTGCTGGCGGCGTCACCAGCCTGTGCTGCCCACCGAAAACCAAACCGGTGCTGGACACCTCGGCTGTGGCCGAACTGATCCTCGACCGCGCCCGTGAAGCCGGCAACACCAAGGTCTTCCCGATTGGCGCCCTGAGCAAAGGCCTGGACGGCGAACAGCTGGCTGAACTGGTCGCGTTGCGCGATGCCGGTTGCGTGGCCTTTGGCAACGGTCTGGAGAGCTTCCGCAATACCCGAACCCTCTGCCGGGCGCTGGAATATGCAGCAACGTTCGACCTGACGGTAATCTTCAACTCGCAAGACCACGACCTGGCCGAAGGTGGCCTGGCCCATGAAGGTCCGACTGCCAGTTTCCTCGGCTTGGCGGGCATTCCGGAAACCGCTGAAACCGTGGCCTTGGCCCGTGACCTGTTGCTGGTCGAGCAGAGCGGCGTGCGTGCGCACTTCAGCCAGCTCACCAGCGCTCGCGGCGTGGCCCTGATCGCTCAGGCTCAGGCCCGTGGGCTGCCGGTAACCGCCGATGTGGCGTTGTATCAGCTGATCCTGACCGATGAAGCCTTGATCGACTTCAGCAGCCTCTATCACGTGCAGCCGCCACTGCGCACCCGCGCCGACCGCGACGGCCTGCGTGAAGCAGTGAAATCGGGCGTAATCTCAGCCATCTCCAGCCATCACCAACCGCACGAACGCGATGCCAAACTGGCACCGTTCGGCGCGACAGAGCCCGGCATCAGCAGTGTTGAATTGCTGCTGCCGCTGGCAATGACGCTGGTGGAGGATGGTTTGCTGGATCTGCCGACGTTGCTGGCGCGCTTGAGTGCAGGGCCAGCCGAGGCACTGCGTTTGCCGGCCGGCAAGCTGGCGGTGGGTGGACCGGCGGACATCGTGCTGTTCGACCCGGCTTCTTCAACCGTTGCGGGTGAAACCTGGCTGTCCAAGGGTGAGAACTGCCCGTTTATTGGGCATACCCTGCCGGGTGTAGTGCGCTACACCTTGGTGGATGGACGGATTAGCCACCAGGCGTAACACCGTGGTGAGGGGGTTTGTGTGGCGAGGGGGMTTGCCCCCGTTGGGTCGCGAAGCGGCCCTAACACCTGCAATTGCGGTACATCAGATATACCGCATGCAATGTTTTACGACTGCTACGCAGCCGAACGGGGCGATGCGGCGTTCCGACAAACCCCCTCACCACAACTTACTTGAAAGCGCCTCTGTTCTGCGCGTTACGCAGCGAAACCTGGTCATTCAGCGTCCAGAAGTCATACAACACCCCGACAAAGAACAACCCGCCCGTCACCAGGTACAGCAGGCCACTGATCCACTTCCCCTGATACATCCGGTGTACGCCGAACACCCCGAGAAACGTCAGCAGAATCCACGCCACGTTGTATTCGATAGGTCCAGCGGTGAACCGAAGGTCAGCTTCACGGTCCATTGCCGGGATCAGAAACAGGTCGATCAGCCAGCCAATCCCCAGCAAACCGAAAGTGAAGAACCAGATCGTCCCGGTAACCGGTTTGCCGTAATAGAAGCGGTGAGCGCCGGTAAAACCGAAAATCCAGAGCAGATAACCAATCACTTTGCTGTGCGTATCTTGATGCGCGGTGGACTGTTGATAGCTGTTCATGAAGGACCTCGACTCACACGATAGATAAATATTCTTTAAATCTTTGTGACTTTTTTACAGGTTGCCGACGTATGGCAAATCCTGCAGTGACTCCTGCCAAACCCTTATACCACCTGACTTCTGTCGGACAATTGCGGCAATCTGCCGCTTGTTTGGTTCCATTTKCCACCATGTTGAATCGACCAACGGCCTCGGAAGGGCAAAAAAAGCTGTTATAAAGTTGCGCGTTCATACCTACGAGCCCTGCCTAATGCGTTCATTTTTAAAGACATGGCTAACCATTTGCCTTTTGATGCCACTGGCCGCCCACGCCACCAATCGTGAGCAACGTCTTCCAAACGTTAATGGTTACACCCCAAAATCCCATGTTTCTGCTCCTTCGAGCAAAAACAAACAAACAGCAAAAAAATCGATCCCGCTGAGCGACAACAGCAAATTTGTACCGCCTATGGCGAGCAAGGAAAGCAGCAATGTGCTGAGCCGTGCCGTCAACGTCCTCGGTACTCCGTATCGTTGGGGCGGCAGCAGCCCAAGTAAAGGGTTCGACTGCAGTGGCCTGGTGAAGTATGCGTTCAACGACGCCACTTTTGACCTGCCGCGCACCTCGAACGCCATGGCCARMGGTCAYGGCGAGRAAGTCGAKCGYRAGGATYTGAAGCCGGGCGACCTGATTTTCTTCAAMMTCAAGAGCCGTCGRGTCAATCACGTTGCCATCTACCTGGGCAACGAYCGCTTCATCCACGCACCACGCCGTGGCAAGTCGGTGAGCATTGATACGCTGAAGAAGCCGTACTGGGAAAAGCACTACGTAGTTGCCAAGCGGGTTCTGCCTAAAGAGCAGAATCAGATGCGCGTCGTTCAGCGTTGATGCGACACCGCTCGTTCCCACGCAGAGCGTGGGAACGATCGACTTCCTGTCAGAAGTTATCCGGCGACCGTGCCTTCTCCCGCGCATGCTCGCGACTGATCAAGCCCTTGGTCACCAACTCCTTCAAGCACATATCCAGCGTCTGCATTCCCAGATTCCCACCAGTCTGAATCGATGAGTACATCTGCGCGACCTTGTCTTCGCGGATCAGGTTACGAATCGCCGATGTACCGAGCATGATCTCGTGCGCCGCAATCCGCCCACCTCCAACCTTCTTCACCAACGTCTGTGACACCACCGCCAGTAACGACTCGGACAGCATCGAGCGCACCATCGACTTCTCATCCCCCGGAAACACATCCACCACCCGGTCGATGGTTTTCGCCGCTGACGTGGTGTGCAGCGTGCCGAACACCAGGTGCCCGGTCTCGGCAGCGGTCAGCGCCAGGCGAATGGTCTCCAGGTCACGCATCTCCCCCACCAGGATCACGTCCGGGTCTTCGCGCAGCGCCGAGCGCAAGGCGGTGGCAAAGCTGCGCGTATCGCGATGCACTTCGCGTTGGTTGATCAGGCATTTGCGCGATTCGTGGACGAACTCGATCGGGTCTTCGATGGTGAGGATGTGGTGATGGCGATGGTTGTTCAGGTAATCGATCATCGCCGCCAAGGTGGTGGACTTGCCGGAACCGGTCGGGCCAGTCACCAGCACCAGCCCGCGTGGCGCGTCGGTAATCTTGCGAAACACCTCGCCCATACCGAGGTCGTCCATGCTCAGGACCTTCGATGGAATGGTGCGGAACACGGCGCCTGCGCCACGATTCTGGTTAAAGGCGTTGACCCGGAAACGCGCCACACCGGGCACTTCAAAGGAGAAGTCGGTTTCCAGGTGTTTCTCGAAGTCCACCCGCTGGGTGTCGTTCATGATGTCGTAGATCAGCCCTTGCACCTGTTTGTGGTCCAGGGCCGGCACGTTGATGCGTCGCACATCACCGTCGACGCGGATCATCGGGGGCAGGCCGGCGGACAAGTGCAGGTCGGACGCGCCCTGTTTAGCGCTGAATGCCAGCAGCTCAGTGATATCCATAGCGCCCCTCAATTCCAGTAGAATGCCGCCAACCTTCAGACCGCTGGCGCACATTGAATGTCCACGATAGCAGACAACATTGCTCAGGTAAGTTCACGCATCCGTGCCGCCGCCCTGGCCGCCCGGCGCGATGAGCACAGCGTTCAGTTGCTGGCCGTGAGCAAGACCAAACCCGCCCAGGCCCTGCGTGAAGCGTACGCCGCCGGCTTGTGCGACTTTGGAGAGAACTACCTGCAGGAGGCCTTGGGCAAACAGCTCGAATTGGCCGACCTGCCCTTGATCTGGCACTTCATCGGCCCCATTCAATCGAACAAGACTCGCGCTATCGCCGAGCACTTCGCTTGGGTGCATTCCGTGGATCGCTTGAAAATCGCACAACGCCTGTCCGAACAACGGCCTGCCGATTTGCCGCCACTGAACATCTGCATCCAGGTCAATGTCAGCGGTGAAGCCAGCAAATCCGGCTGCACCCCGGCCGACCTGCCGGCGCTGGCCAATGCCATCAGCGAATTGCCACGCCTGACGTTGCGCGGGTTGATGGCGATTCCCGAGCCGACTGATGATCGTGCCGAACAGGATGCTGCTTTTGCTGCCGTGCAAAGCCTGCAAGCGAGTCTGAACCTGCCGCTCGACACACTTTCCATGGGCATGAGCCATGACCTTGAGTCGGCTATTGCCCAAGGCGCCACTTGGGTCCGTATTGGTACGGCCTTGTTTGGCGCCCGTGATTACGGACAGCCTTGACCACTTTCTTTCTAAGGACCTGACATGAGCAAAACTCGTATTGCCTTTATCGGTGCCGGCAACATGGCCGCCAGCCTGATCGGCGGCCTGCGCGCCAAAGGTCTGGACGCCTCGCAAATCCGCGCCAGTGATCCGGGTGTTGAAACCCGCACCAAGGTAGCTGCCGAACATGGCATTGAAGTCTTCGCCGACAACGCCGACGCCATTCAAGACGCCGACGTCGTCGTATTGGCGGTCAAACCCCAGGCGATGAAACTGGTGTGCGAAGCGATTCGCCCGAGCCTCAAGCCGCATCAACTGGTGGTGTCGATTGCCGCCGGCATCACCTGCGCCAGCATGAACAACTGGCTTGGCGCCCAACCGATTGTGCGCTGCATGCCCAACACCCCGGCGCTGCTGCGTCAGGGCGTAAGCGGCCTGTTTGCCACCGCCCAAGTGAACGCCGATCAACGCCAGCAAGCTCAAGAGCTGCTGTCGGCCGTGGGCATTGCACTTTGGTTGAACGAAGAGCAGCAACTGGACGCGGTCACCGCCGTTTCCGGTAGCGGCCCGGCGTACTTCTTCCTGCTGATCGAAGCCATGACCGCCGCCGGCGTGAAACTTGGCCTGCCGGCGGACATCGCCGCGCAACTGACCCTGCAAACCGCGTTGGGCGCCGCGCACATGGCAGTCGCCAGCGATGTCGATGCCGCCGAACTGCGGCGTCGTGTAACGTCGCCTGCGGGCACCACGGAAGCCGCGATCAAATCGTTCCAGGCCGGTGGCTTCGAAGCCCTGGTCGAAACAGCACTCGGCGCCGCTGCGCATCGCTCGGCCGAGATGGCTGAGCAACTCGGTCGCTAATCAGCTCTTACAAAGGAATCAAAGATGCTCGGACTCAATGACGCTGCCGTTTTCATCATTAAAACCCTTGGCAGCCTGTACCTGCTGATCGTACTGATGCGTTTCATCCTGCAACTGGTGCGTGCGAATTTTTACAACCCACTCTGCCAGTTCATCGTCAAAGCTACGCAACCGCTGCTCAAGCCACTGCGTCGGGTCATCCCGAGCATGTTCGGGCTGGACATGTCGTCGCTGGTGCTGGCGCTGATCGTGCAGATGGTGCTGATCGCCATCATCCTGGCGCTCAAAGGCTTCATGGTCGACTGGCTACTGTTGGTGCCATGGGCTCTGATCGCGCTGTTCTCGCTGTTTTTGAACATTCTGTTCTACGCAATGATCATCAGCGTGATTCTGTCCTGGGTCGCTCCGGGCAGCCATAATCCGGGCGCCGAACTGGTCGCGCAGATTACTGAACCGGTACTCGCACCGTTCCGCCGGATCATCCCGAACCTGGGCGGTCTCGACATTTCGCCGATCTTCGCATTCATCGTGATCCAGTTGCTGCAAAGCTGGCTGATCCCGCGCCTGGCCTACTTCGCCTTCATGCCGCAAGGGCTGCTCGGCCTGATCTGATGAGTTACTTTCGCTGGGACGGTGACGACCTGATTCTGGAGTGTCACCTGCAACCGGCGGCCCGCAGTGATGATTTCTGCGGGCTGCACGGGGATCGCCTGAAGATCCGCCTGACCGCGCCGCCGGTTGAAGGCAAGGCCAACGCGTATCTGATGGCGTTTCTGGCCAAGGCGTTTGGGGTGTCCAAGAGCCAGGTCAGCTTGATCAGCGGCGAGTTGAACCGGCAGAAACGGGTGCGGATTTGTTCGCCGAAGAAACTGCCGGAGTTGCCCGGATTGACCCTACCTTGATCGTTCCCACGCTCCGCGTGGGAATGCAGCCTGTGACGCTCCGCGTCACTGCCGAAGCAGACGCGGAGCGTCAATTGAGGCATTCCCACGCAGAGCGTGGGAACGATCATGGGTAGTCGCTTGCTGCTAGGGGCAGCGGTCTTTAGACTTACGCCTCATTTCAACGAGAGCAGGGTCGATGCCAACTGCCTTTCCCCCCGATTCTGTTGGTCTGGTGACGCCGCAAGTGGCGCACTTCAGCGAACCCCTGGCCCTGGCCTGCGGGCGTTCGCTTCCAGCGTATGACCTGATCTACGAAACCTACGGCACGCTGAACACCACGGCGAGCAACGCCGTGCTGATTTGCCACGCGCTGTCCGGTCACCATCACGCTGCCGGTTTTCACAGCCCCGACGACCGTAAACCCGGTTGGTGGGACAGCTGCATCGGCCCCGGCAAGCCGATCGATACCAGCAAATTTTTCGTGGTCAGCCTGAACAACCTTGGCGGCTGCAACGGTTCTACGGGTCCGAGCAGCATCAATCCTGACACCGGCAAGCCCTTCGGCGCCGATTTCCCGGTGCTGACCGTGGAGGACTGGGTGCACAGCCAGGCGCGTCTGGCCGACCGCATCGGCATCAGCCAATGGGCAGCGGTGATTGGCGGCAGCCTCGGCGGCATGCAGGCGATGCAATGGAGCATCACCTACCCCGATCGCATTCGCCATTGCCTGGCCATCGCCTCGGCACCCAAGCTGTCGGCGCAGAACATCGCCTTCAACGAAGTGGCGCGCCAGGCCATCCTCACCGACCCCGAGTTTCACGGCGGTTCGTTCCAGGAAGCGGGTGTGATCCCCAAGCGCGGCTTGATGCTGGCGCGGATGGTCGGGCACATCACCTACCTGTCCGATGACTCGATGGGCGAAAAATTCGGCCGTGGCCTCAAGAGCGAAAAGCTCAACTACGACTTCCACAGCGTCGAGTTCCAGGTCGAAAGCTACCTGCGCTATCAAGGCGAAGAGTTCTCTGGGCGGTTCGACGCCAACACTTATTTGCTGATGACCAAAGCGCTGGACTACTTCGACCCGGCAGCCAGCTTCGACGACGACCTGGCGAAAACCTTCGCCAACGCTAAAGCCAAGTTCTGCGTGATGTCTTTCACCACCGACTGGCGCTTCTCCCCTGCCCGTTCGCGGGAACTGGTGGACGCGCTGATGGCCGCCAAGAAAGACGTCTGCTACCTCGAGATCGATGCTCCGCAAGGCCACGACGCCTTCCTGATTCCGATCCCGCGTTACTTGCAGGCATTCAGCAATTACATGAACCGCATTACGTTGTGAGAAAGCCATGAGAGCTGATCTGGAAATCATCCAGGAATGGATCCCCGCCGGCAGCCGCGTGCTCGACCTCGGCTGCGGTGATGGCGAACTGCTGACCTGGCTGCGCGATAACAAGCAAGTGACCGGCTATGGCCTGGAAAACGACCCGGACAACATTGCCGAGTGCGTGGCCAAAGGCATCAACGTCATCGAGCAGGACCTGGACAAGGGCCTGGGCAACTTTGCCAGCAACAGCTTCGACGTCGTGGTCATGACCCAGGCACTGCAAGCGGTGCACTACCCGGACAAAATCCTCGAAGAAATGCTGCGTGTCGGGCGCCAATGCATCATCACCTTCCCCAACTTCGGTCACTGGCGCTGCCGCTGGTACCTGGCGAGCAAGGGCCGGATGCCGGTTTCGGACTTCCTGCCGTACACCTGGTACAACACGCCGAACATCCACTTCTGCACTTTTGCGGACTTTGAAGCCTTGTGCCGCGAACGTGAAGCCAAGGTCATTGATCGGCTGGCCGTGGATCAACAGCATCGGCACGGGTGGGCCAGCAAGCTATGGCCTAATCTGTTAGGCGAGATCGGTATTTACCGCGTCAGCAGCCCAGGACTTGCAGACCACAAGGTCGCGGTCTGACCCGCCACATTCCGAGGAGAACGATCATGGTTCGTCTAGCGCTGTTTTTACTCACTGCCTGCCTGAGCGTCACCACTTTTGCCGCTGACACAATCAGTCCCAAGCGCGAACAAACATTTGGTGACGTGACGGTGTACTACAACACCTTCAACTCGACGTTCCTGACACCGGACATCGCCAAATCCGTCGAGCAGGCGCGTAGCAAAAATCTGGGCATGATCAACGTTTCGGTGATCAAGGACGGTAAACCCCTGATGGCGCAGGTCACCGGCACTGTCAAGGAT